>NZ_JBFUGE010000229.1:0-9515 GCF_056403075.1 Ideonella sp. P3_A4
GGGCAATGTCGTCGACCTCGCGGTCGGCGTCATCATCGGCGGCGCCTTCGGCAAGATCGTCGATTCGATCGTCGGCGACCTGATCATGCCGCTGGTCGGCGTGGTCTTCGGCGGCCTGGACTTTTCGAATTACTTCATTCCGCTGGCCGGGCAGACGGCCACCAACCTGGCCGACGCGAAAAAGGCCGGCGCGGTGTTCGCCTACGGCAGCTTCTTCACCGTGGCGCTCAACTTCATGCTGCTGGCGCTGATCATCTTCATCATGATCAAGCAGATCAACCGCCTGAAGCGCCACCACGAGGCGACGCCGCTGCCCGCCGCACCCGCCGCACCGCCGGAAGACGTGGTGCTGCTGCGCGAGATTCGCGACGCGTTGCGCAGCCGCTAGCGTCTCAATCGGCTGACAGGCGGCGCGCCATGCGCGCCGCGGCCACCAGGCTCGACGGGTCGGCGCGGCCGCTGCCGGCGAGGTCGAAAGCCGTGCCGTGGTCGGGGCTGGTGCGCACGAAGGGCAAGCCCAGCGTGACGTTGACGCCCTGCTCCACGCCCAGGTACTTGACCGGGATCAGCCCGTGGTCGTGGGTCATCGCGACCACGAAGTCGAACTCGCCCGGGTGCCCTTGCGCATCACGGGCCCGCATGAAGACGGTGTCGGGCGCATAGGGGCCGGTCGCGTCGATGCCCTCGGCCCGCGCCGCGGCAATGGCGGGGCCGATGATGCGCTGCTCTTCATCGCCGAACAGGCCACCCTCGCCGGCGTGCGGATTCAGGCCGGCCACCGCGATGCGCGGCTGCGCGATGCCGAAGCCTTGCGCCGCCGCGTGGGTGATACGCAGCGTTTGCAACACGCAGGGCTGGTCGAGCATCTCGATCGCCCGCCGCAGCGAGACGTGGATGGTGACCAGCACCACGCGCAACTCTTCATTGGCCAGCATCATGCGCACGGGCGGCGCCTGTGCTTGGCCCGCATGACTGGCCGCCAAGGCCTGAAGCATCTCGGTGTGGCCGGGGTAAGGCACGCCGGCTGCGGCCAGCGCTTCTTTGTGAATCGGCGCCGTGACGATCGCGCCGGCTCGGCCAGCCACCACTTCGGCCACGCTGGCTTCAATGCATCGTGCCGCCGCAGCCCCTGCATCGGCGGTGATCTGGCCCCAGGGCAACTGGTGCAGATCCGGTGGCAAGCCGGGCGGCCGCCAGACCGGCAATGCGTTGTCAGGGACCATCGCCCAGTCGGCGGGCGAGTCGATGCAGGCAACCGGGCGCTGCAGCCCCGCGGCGGCCAGTGCACGCCRCATCACTTGCGCGTCAGCACAAACGACCACCCGTCCCAACGCGCCCTGCGCCCAGGCCATCGCGACGATCTCGGGCCCGATGCCACACGGGTCGCCCATCGTCACCAGCAGCGGCTGTTGCCCGTGACTGCTCATGCTGGGTTGTCGATCTCGATGAACTCGTGCGACAGCCCCAGCGCGGCGGCCAGGTGCACCGCCACCGCCGGAGCGCCGTAACGCTCGGTCGCATGGTGGCCACAGGCCAGGAAGGCGACACCCGTCTCGCGCGCCAGGTGCGCCTGCGGCTCCGAAATCTCACCGGTCAGGAAGGCGTCGGCACCGGCCGCGATTGCAGCCTCGAAGTAGCCCTGGGCACCACCGGTGCACCAGGCAATGCGGCGCAAGGGCCGGCCATCGCCGGGAGCAAGCACCGGCTCGCGCTGCAAACGACGCTGCACTGTGGCTTGCAATGAGCCCAGCGACGCAAGATTGGCGGCGGGCCCGATGAACCCCAGCTCCTGTTCGCCGAAACGGGCATCGGCCTCGAGCCCCAGCTCGGCGCCCAACCGGGCGTTGTTGCCAAACACCGGGTGCGCATCGAGCGGCAGGTGGTAGGCGAAGAGGTTGACATCAGCGGCCATCAACCGTTCGACACGGGCCTTCAACCAGCCGGTCAAGCGGCCATCCTGGCCGCGCCAGAACAGGCCGTGGTGGACCAGGATCATGTCGGCTTCGGCCTCGATCGCCGCGTTGATCAGGGCCAGGCTGGCGGTGACCCCGGACACGACCTTGCGGATCTCGCCGCGGCCCTCCACCTGCAAACCGTTCGGCCCATAATCCTTGAACCGTTCCGGTGCCAGCAGTTGCTGCAGAAAGCTCTCGACTTCGGCCCGTGTTGCCATCGGACATCCACTCCTTCAGCGTCATGCGCAGAATCTGGCTCGTATTCTCCCAGACGGTCACCGTCGCCGTCGCAGTGCTCTTCGTCGTTGGCACCTTCAAGCCTGAATGGCTGCAGCGCGGCGCACTCATCGGCGCCACGTCGCACACGGTGGTCAGCCCGGAAGGCAATGTGCCGGTGGCCCTGGCTTCCACCACCGGTCCAACCCAGCCGCTGACAGCGGCCGCCCGGCGCGCCGCCCCGGCGGTGGTCAGCGTGACCGCCAGCAAGGCGCCGGCCGCGATCAATGACCCGCGCTCGCAAGACCCGTGGTTCCGCTTCTTCTTCGGCCAGCAGCCGACGCGGCAGGAACCTCAGATCGGCCTCGGCTCCGGCGTCATCGTGTCGCCCGAAGGCTATCTGCTGACCAACAACCACGTGATCGACGGCGCCGACGACATCCAGGTGCGCCTGTCCGATGGCCGCGAAGCGCAGGCCAAGCTGGTCGGCACCGACCCCGAAAGCGACGTGGCGGTGCTGAAGATCGAACTCGACCGGCTGCCGGCCGTGACGCTGGGCAACATCGAACAGATGCAGGTGGGCGACGCAGTGCTGGCGATCGGCAACCCGTTCAACGTCGGCCAGACGGTGACCTCGGGCATCGTCAGCGCGATGGGCCGTACCGGGCTGGGTCTGTCGACCTTCGAAAACTTCATCCAGACCGATGCCGCCATCAACCCCGGCAACTCCGGCGGCGCGCTGATCGACGTCAACGGCAACCTGGTCGGCATCAACACCGCGATCTACTCGCGCAGTGGCGGCAGCATGGGCATCGGCTTCGCCATCCCGATCGACCTGGCTCGCCAGGTGATGGAAGGCCTGGTGCGCGACGGCCGCGTCACCCGCGGCTGGATCGGCGTGCAGCCGCGTGACCTCGACCCGGAGTTCGCGCAAAGCTTCAAGCTGCCGGTGCACGAAGGCGTGCTGATCACCGGTGTGCTGCAGGACGGCCCGGCCAGCAGCGCCGGCATGAAGCCCGGTGACGTGGTGACGCAGATCGGCGGCAAGCCGGTGCGCAACACGGCGCAGCTGATGAACGCGGTTGCCGCGTTGAAGCCGCAGTCCGAGACAATGGTGGGCGTGCAGCGCGGTGAGAAGGCGCTGGAGCTGAAGGTGACCGTGGCCCAGCGGCCCAAGTCGGCGGCTGCGCAGCGCAACCCTGATTGACGCACGGCCAGCGGCGCATCCCGCGCCGCTGCCGCTGCGAACGCTATTCGGCGGCTTCGGGTGGCGCCTGGGTGTGCTTGATGAACAAGCCTGCCGCGAGGATGCCCACTTCGTACAGCAGGCACATCGGGATCGCCAGCGCCAGCTGCGAGACCACGTCCGGCGGTGTGATCACTGCAGCGACGATGAAGGCCACGACGACAAAGTAACCGCGGAAGGCGCGCAGCTTCTCGATGCTGACGATGCCCATGCGCGCCAGCACGACGACGACGATCGGCACCTCAAACGCCGCCCCGAACGCGACGAACATCGTCAACACGAAGCCCAGGTAGGCTTCGATGTCAGGTGCCGCGGTGATGCTCTTTGGCGCAAAGCTCTGGATGAAGACAAAGACCTTGCGAAAGACGAAGAAGTAGCAGAACGCGACGCCGCCGAAGAACAGCAAGGTGCTGGAGACCACCAACGGCAGCACCAGCCGCTTCTCGTGGTTGTACAGCCCCGGGGCCACAAAGGCCCAGACCTGGTAGAGCACGATCGGCAGCGCCACCATGAAGGCCGCCATGAGCGTGATCTTCAATGGCACCAGGAACGGCGAGATCACGTTGGTCGCGATCAGGGTCGTGCCCTGCGGCAACGAGGCCACCAGCGGTGACGCCAGCAGGTCGTACAGCCCACCGGGGCCGGGGTAATACGACAGCGCGGCGAAGGCGATGCCCACAGCGATCAGCGAGCGGACCAGGCGGTCGCGCAGCTCGATCAGGTGGGAGACGAAGGGCGCTTCGGTGCCTTCCAGTTCATCCTTGGGTTCAGCACTCATCGAGTCGCTCCGCCACTTTTTGGCGGCCGAAAGCGCGCGACCCGCGCGGCGCCCGATTGCACATGCCGCCGCACGCCTTCACGCTGCTTGTACCAAGCCGGCACCGCGCCGCGCTTCAGGCGCCAGTTCTTGTGCGGGTGCTGGTACATCGGCGGGGCGGGTGTCCAGCCCAGGCTGCCGTCGCCCGTGGCGCTGGCGAGCCCCTGCCCCATGCCGTCGGAGGCGTCTTTCCAGCTTTGCGACAGGTTGTTCGATGCTTCCTGCACTTCGCTGTGCACGGTGTTTTGAACGTCGCGCGCGGCGGTCTCGAACTGCGACTTCATCTTCTGCAGTTCTTCCAGCTCGATCGAGCGGTTGACCTCGGCCTTGACCTCGGCCACATAGCGCTGGGCCTTGCCCACGAAATGGCCGACCGTGCGGGCCACGCGCGGCAGCTTCTCGGGGCCGATGACGATCAGCGCCACGGCCCCGATGAGGGCAATCTTGTCGAATCCGAAATCGATCATGGGGCGCGCGTCAAGCCGCTTCCCGGCCGCCGGCGGCGGTCAGGCAACGGGCCGGAAACCGGCTCAAACCTTGTTCTTGGCTTCGACGTCGACGGTGTTGGCGTCGTTCGCCTTCGCCGACGACGAAGTCACCTGCTGCGACGGTGGCAGCGGCTCGCCCGATTCGGTGCCGCCCTTGACCCCGTCCTTGAAGCCCTTGACCGCGGCGCCCAGATCAGAGCCCATGTTCTTGAGCTTCTTGGTGCCAAAAATCAGCACCACGACCAGCAGCACGATCAGCCAATGCCAGATGCTGAACGATCCCRTGACGTTTCTCCAAAGACCAACGATAGATTGTAAGAGTGGGCTGGGACGCGGCCGGTTCAACCCACGGTGATCAAGGGGCCGCCGTCAGCGACAGCCCCCGCAGAAATTCAGCCTTTCGCCCAGGGGCGCGGCCCGCCGAAGACGTGCATGTGCACATGGAACACTTCCTGGCCGCCATCGCGCCCGGTGTTGACGACCTGACGGAAGCCGCCGGTCACACCGGCATCGGCCATCAGTTTCGGCGCCAGCACCATCATCTTGCCCATCAGCGCCTGGTCTTCCGGCGTCACCGCTTCCATCGTCGCGATGTGCCGCTTGGGCACCACCAACAGGTGCACCGGTGCCCAGGGGTGGATGTCGTGAAAGACCAGCACGTCCTCGTCCTCGAAGGCTTTCTTGGACGGGATCTGGCCCGCGACGATCTTGCAGAAGATGCAGTTCGGATCGGTGCTCATGGTGTTGTTTCTCCCTGACCGGCTCAGACCGGCATCGCACGGCGCTCATTGAGCGCCAACCAGCCGCGCACCACGCGGTACAGGAACCAGATCGAGATGCCGGTCCAAGCGATCCAGCCGGGAATGACGAGGATCCACAGCGGCAGGGTGATCAGGTACAAGCCCGCTGCCCACAACACGCTGCGGATGCGCCAACGGAAGTGGCTCTCTTGCCAGGAGCCGGCCGCCTCATCGCGCTTGACCAAGTCCAGGATGAAGGCGACCACCAGCAACAGCACGCCGGGCTGGAAGCCAGGCAGCACGGCCCCGACCGCCACCACCGCGTGCAGCGCATAGCTGATGTGGCCAATCGTGCGCAGCGCTTCGTCGCGGCTGGGGTCGATCGTCGTCGTCACGTCGTTCATCCACGTTCTCCTTGCTCACGCTGCTGCGCCTTGCGCGCCGCGAACTCTTCCAGCCCCGACTGGCCCTCGCGTCGCGTCAGCTCGGCCAGCACATCCGCTGGCGTGAGCCCGAAGTGCGCCAGCGCGATCATCGAATGGAACCACAGGTCGGCCACTTCGTAGACGATCTTCTGCCGATCGCCGTCCTTGCCTGCCATCACCGTTTCGGTGGCTTCTTCGCCAACCTTCTTCAGGATCGCGTCGGTGCCCTTGTGGAACAGGCGGGCGACATAGCTCTTGTCTGGGTCGCCGTTGCGGCGCGATTCGATCACCTCGGCCAGGTGCTGCAAGGTGTCGTTCGAGGTGGTGGAGGCAGACATCGGAAACTTCACTTGGTGTAGATGCGGGCCGGGTCTTTCAGCACCGGCTCGACCGCTGCCCATTGGTCACCGTCCAGGCGCTCGAAAAAGCAGCTGTGGCGGCCGGTGTGGCAGGCGATGCCAGGCTCGTGACCCAGCTGGGTCACCTTCAGCAGCACCACGTCCTGGTCGCAATCGAGGCGAATCTCATGCACTTTCTGCGTGTGGCCCGACTCTTCGCCCTTGTGCCACAGGCGCTGGCGCGAACGGCTGAAGTACACCGCCTCGCGCAACTCCGCGGTGCGAGCCAATGCCTCCCGGTTCATCCAGGCGAACATCAGCACGTCGCCGCTGCCCGCCTCTTGCGCGATGACGGGCACCAAGCCTTGGTCGTCCCAGCGGACGTGATCCAGCCAATCCATGCGGGCAGTGTAGCGACTGAGATTCAGTCGCTGTGCGTAGGGCCGCCGTGGCCCCGCTCGGTGGCGAACCACTGCAGCACCGGGATCGTACCCGGCAACACCGGCGCACTGGCCACCGGCAGCGTCTCCCAAGCCATTGCCTGGCCTTCACGCATCTCGAACGCGCCGCTCCATTGGTAGACCTTGCGGAAGTGCAGACGCACCCGGGCGTGCGGGTAGTCCATCACCAGTTCCTGCCAGGCGTGGCTGTCGCCGATCGTGATGCCCAACTCTTCGTGCAACTCGCGGGCCAGTGCGTCATGCACGCTTTCGCCCTGTTCGAGCTTGCCGCCCGGAAACTCCCAGTAGCCGGCGTAGACCTTGCCTTCGGGCCGCGAGGTCAGCAAGAAACGGCCTTCACGGCCAGCGGCATCGCGCTCAACCAGCACGCCGACGGCTACGTCGACCGGGGTTCGTTCGTATTCTTTGTTCATGTTGTCGCTCATGCGCCCTTCCCTGCCACGGCCAGCCGACCCGCGAAGTCGCGCGCAAACTGGTGCGCGACACGGCCGGAACGCGAGCCGCGCTCGAGCGCAAACACCAGCGCCTCGGGTCGCGCCGCCTCGATCTGTACTTCGCTCAGGCCGTGGTGTCGCAGCCACTGCGCCGCGATCGCCAGGTACTCGCCTTGAGTGAACGGGTAGAAGCTGATCCACAGCCCGAAACGCTCGGACAGCGAGATCTTTTCTTCCACCACCTCGCCGGGGTGAACCTCGCCGTCTTCGGTGTGCTGGTAGCTCAGGTTTTCTTTCATGTACTCGGGCAGCAGATGGCGCCGGTTGCTGGTCGCGTAGATCAGCAGGTTGTCCGAGGCTTGCGCCACCGAGCCGTCGAGGATCGACTTCAGCGCCTTGTAGCCGGGCTCGCCTTCCTCGAAGCTCAAGTCGTCGCAGAAGACGATGAAACGCTCGGGCCGGCCGGCCACCAGGTCCACGAGATCGGGAAGATCGACCAGATCAGCCTTGTCGACCTCGATCAGCCGCAGCCCACGCGGCGCGTATTCGTTCAGGCAAGCCTTGATCAGCGAGCTCTTGCCGGTGCCACGCGCGCCGGTCAACAGCACGTTGTTGGCCGAGGCTCCTGCGACGAACTGCTCGGTGTTGCGGGCCAGCCGCTCTTTCTGCGCGTCGACTTCTTTCAGGTCGGCCAGGCGGATGGTGGCTACATGGCGCACCGGCTCCAGCACGCCGGAGCCGGCCCGCTTGCGGTAGCGAAAGGCGATCGAGGCCGACCAGTCCGGCGCTGTCGCCGGGTGCGGCAACACCGCGTCCAGCCGCGTCAGTAGGCGATCGGCCTTTGCCAACAGCGCTTCAAGGGTTACGGGGTCCATGGGCACCGAGTGTAGTGAACACCCGGTGCCCTCCCCGGCACCGCGAGCGCCAGGCTTACGGGCAGGCGGTACCGCCGTCCAGACGAACGATGCGCGGCTTGCCCAGGCCCGCATCCAGCGGGTCGTACGGCGGGTTCGGTGCCTTGAAGTTGGCCAGGTACTTCTCCAGCGCGTCGATGTCTTGCGAGCCGCCGAGGCGGCTGGTGCCGCCCTTCAGCACGGTGAAGCCATCACCACCGTCGGCCATGAAGTTGTTGACCGTGACGCGCCAGCTGTGCGCCGGGTTGACCACGGCACCGTCTTCGACCAGGGTCTCGACGACGCCGCCCACTTCCAACGTCAGATGGCGCACCTTGGCACCACAGGCCTGGGTGTGGTCCCAGTCGTAGTGCAGGCCCTTGGACGGCAGCATCACGCGTGCAAAGCTGGTCTGGCCGAAGCAGTTCGGGAACTGCTGCTCAAGCACGTCGCGGATCTGCTGGGTGGTCAGCGTCATCGTGACCAGGCTGTTGCCGAAAGGCTGGACCTGGAACGCCTCGCCATAGGTGACGTTGCCGTCGCCTTCGCCGACCGGGCTGCCGGTGAACAGGAAGCCCGGGTTGCGCACGCCACCCGGATTCATCAGCGCCAGCACCGCGCCACCAAACTCGGGCGCCTGGGTCGCGGCCAGTTGCGAGTCGGCAATCATTTCACCGGCCGGCATGTTGCAGGCCGAATCGCGGGTGTTCAGCACGTCGCGGGTGATGCTGCCGATCACGCGGTTGGCAATCGGCGTCGCTAGCGCCTTGTAGCCGGCCACGATCGAAGCGACCTCGGCGTTCGGCGTGATGTTCACGTTGCTGCGGTCGACCACCTTGTTGACGGCCACCGCTTGGGTCACGTCGCGCGAGCCGGTGTCGACGGTCACGTCGATGTCGGTCAGCACGCGGCCTTGCGTGTTGGCGCTGGTCACCGAGACCATGCGACCGTTGGCCAGAGGCAGCTGGCAGTTGTAGGCCGCATGCGTGTGGCCGGTGATGACCAGGTCGACCGCGCCATCGAGCTGGCTGACGATGGTCTTGATCGGCGAGCCTTCGAGGCCACCGACACAGCCGTTGATGTCGACCGGCGACGGCGCGGTCTGCACACCGCCCTGGTGGATCAGCACGACGATCGACTCGACGCCCTGCGCGCGCAGTTGCGGCACCAGCGCGTTGACGGTCTGCGCTTCGTCGTTGAAGACCAGGCCCTTGACGCCCGACGGGGTGACGATCTGCGGCGTGTCCTTCAGCGTCATGCCGATAAAGGCCATCTTGACCGAGCGGCCATTGACGTCGAACTTCTTGATGCCGTAGGGCGCGAACAGCGTTCGGCCGCTGTTCTTGTGCACCACGTTGGCAGCCAGGAAACGGAACTTGGCGCCTTCGAACGGCACCGGCGTGCCGACCTCTGCGCCGCGGCAGCTGTTGACGGTGTCGGTCGGGTGGCAACCGCCACGCTGCATGCGCAGCAGCTCGTCCTTGCCGTCGTCGTACTCGTGG
>NZ_JBFUGE010000230.1:0-9314 GCF_056403075.1 Ideonella sp. P3_A4
GGTCCGGCGGCAGCACCGGCAGCACGTCCATCACCATCCAGTGCGGCTTGATGCCCGACTTCTTGAAGGCCTCCATCACCTTCAGGCGCTTGGAGTTCTTCTTGACCTTCAGCTCAGAGCCGGTCATGTCGCCGCGCAGCTTCTCGATCTCGACGTCGAGGTCCATCTCTTCGAGCAGCTTCTTGATGCCCTCGGCGCCCATCAGCGCGATGAACTCGTCACCGAACTCGGTGCGCTTGGCCTCGTAGTCGTCCTCGCTCATGATCCCGAACTTCTTCAGCGGGGTCATGCCGGGGTCGACGATCACGTAGGCTTCGAAGTACAGCACGCGCTCGATGTCGCGCAGCGTCATGTCGAGCACCAGGCCCAGACGCGACGGCAGCGACTTCAGGAACCAGATGTGSGCGCAGGGYGCGGCCAGGTCGATGTGRCCCATGCGCTCGCGACGCACCTTGGTCTGCGTGACTTCAACGCCGCACTTTTCGCAGATGACACCGCGGTGCTTCAGGCGCTTGTACTTGCCGCACAGGCACTCGTAGTCCTTGATCGGGCCGAAGATCTTGGCGCAGAACAGGCCATCACGCTCGGGCTTGAAAGTCCGGTAGTTGATGGTCTCGGGCTTCTTCACCTCGCCGAACGACCACGAGCGGATCTTTTCCGGGCTGGCGAGCCCGATCCTGATCGCGTCGAAGTGTTCGTCCGGGGTGAACTGCTTGAAAAGGTCGAGTAATCCCTTCATGCCTTTTCTCCTTTAGTTACGCTCGAGCTCGATGTCGATGCCGAGCGAACGAATTTCCTTCACCAGCACGTTGAACGACTCCGGCATGCCGGCGTCGATGGCGTGCTCGCCCTTGACGATGTTCTCGTAGACCTTGGTGCGACCGTTCACGTCGTCGGACTTGACGGTCAGCATTTCCTGCAGCACGTAAGACGCGCCGTAGGCTTCCAGGGCCCAGACTTCCATTTCGCCGAAACGCTGGCCGCCGAACTGCGCCTTGCCGCCCAGCGGCTGCTGGGTGACGAGCGAGTACGGGCCGGTCGAGCGGGCGTGCATCTTGTCGTCCACCAAGTGGTGCAGCTTCAGCACGTGCATGTAGCCCACGGTCACCGGGCGCTCGAAGGCTTCGCCGGAGCGGCCGTCGTGCAGCGTGGCCTGGGTCCGCGTCGCGGTCAGGCCCTTGCGGGCGGCGATGTCGTCCGGGTAGGCGAGCTTGAGCATGCCGCGGATTTCTTCTTCCGCCGCACCATCGAACACCGGCGTCGCGAAGGGCACGCCCTTCGTCAGCTCCTGGGCCATCTCGACAACTTCCTTGTCGGTCAGGTCACCCAGGCGCTCGGTCTTGCCACCGGACTTGTTGTACAGCTCGTCCATGAACTTGCGCAGCTCGGCCACCGCCGATTGCTGCTGCAGCATGTCGCCCAGACGCTGGCCGATGCCCTTGCCGGCCCAGCCCAGGTGGACTTCCAGCACCTGGCCCACGTTCATGCGCGAAGGCACGCCCAGCGGGTTCAGCACGATGTCGCACGGCGTGCCGTCGGCCATGTAGGGCATGTCTTCGATCGGAACGATCTTCGACACCACACCCTTGTTGCCGTGGCGGCCGGCCATCTTGTCGCCAGGCTGCAGGCGGCGCTTGACGGCCAGGTAGACCTTGACCATCTTCAGCACGCCGGCTTCGAGCTCGTCGCCTTGCGTCAGCTTCTTGCGCTTCTCTTCGAAGTTCAGGTCGAAGCCGTGGCGCGTCTGCTCGAGCGAGTTCTTGATCGACTCGAGCTGGTTGGCCACTTCGTCTTCGGCCGGGCGCACATCGAACCAGTGGTACTTGTCGATCGACGACAGGTAGGCCTTGTCGATGACGGTGCCCTTGGCGATCTTCTGCGGGCCGCCGTTGGCGATCTTGCCATTCAGCAGCTTCTCGATCCGGTCGAACGCGTCGGCTTCGACGATGCGCAGTTGGTCGTTCAGGTCCAGGCGGAAGCGCTTCAGCTCGTCGTCGATGATCTGCTGGGCGCGCTTGTCGCGCTGGATGCCTTCACGGGTGAAGACCTGCACATCGATCACGGTGCCCGAGGTGCCCTGGTCGACACGTAGCGAGGTGTCCTTCACGTCGGAGGCCTTCTCGCCGAAGATCGCGCGCAGCAGCTTTTCTTCCGGCGTCAGCGTGGTTTCGCCCTTGGGCGTGACCTTGCCGACCAGCACGTCGCCGGGATTCACCTCGGCGCCGATGTAGACGATGCCCGATTCGTCCAGGCGAGCCAGTTGCTGCTCGGACAGGTTCGGGATGTCGCGCGTGATTTCCTCGGCGCCCAGCTTGGTGTCGCGCGCCTTGACCACCAGTTCCTCGATGTGGATCGAGGTGTAGCGGTCTTCGGCCACGACGCGTTCGCTGATCAGGATCGAGTCTTCGAAGTTGTAGCCGTTCCACGGCATGAACGCGACCAGCATGTTCTGGCCGAGCGCGAGCTCGCCCAGGTCGGTCGACGCGCCGTCAGCCACCACGTCACCCGAAGCCACCTTGTCGCCACGCTTGACGATGGCGCGCTGGTGGATGTTGGTGTTCTGGTTGGAACGTTGGTACTTGATCAGGTTGTAGATGTCGACGCCAACTTCACCGGCCACGGTTTCGTCGTCGTTGACACGGATCACCACGCGGTTGGTGTCGACATAGTCGACCACACCGCCGCGGCGCGCCGTCACCACGGTGCCCGAGTCGACCGCGGCGACGCGTTCGACACCGGTACCCACCAGCGCCTTCTCGGGGCGCAGCACCGGCACGGCCTGACGCTGCATGTTCGCGCCCATCAGCGCGCGGTTCGCGTCGTCGTGCTCGAGGAACGGCACCAGCGAGGCCGCGACCGACACGATCTGCGTCGGCGCCACGTCCATGTACTGGATGCGCTCGGGCGAGGTCAGCACCGATTCGCCGTTTTCACGCGCCGACACCAGCTCGTCGACCAGCGCGCCGTCGACACCCAGCGAGGCGTTCGCCTGGGCGATGACGTACTTGCCTTCTTCGATCGCCGACAGGTAGTCGATCTGCATCGTCACCTTGCCGTCGGCCACGCGACGGTACGGCGTCTCGAGGAAGCCGTACTCGTTCAGCTGTGCGTACAGCGCCAGCGAGTTGATCAGGCCGATGTTCGGGCCTTCAGGCGTTTCGATCGGGCAGACGCGGCCGTAGTGGGTCGGGTGCACGTCGCGCACTTCGAAGCCGGCGCGCTCGCGTGTCAGACCACCCGGGCCCAGGGCCGAGACGCGACGCTTGTGCGTGATCTCGGACAGCGGGTTGGTCTGGTCCATGAACTGCGACAGCTGCGACGCACCGAAGAACTCCTTCAGCGCCGCAGAGATCGGCTTGGAGTTGATCAGGTCATGCGGCATCAAGGCTTCGGTCTCGGCTTGGCCGAGGCGTTCCTTGACGGCCTTCTCGATCCGGGCCAGGCCCGAGCGGTACTGGTTTTCGGCCAGCTCGCCCACGCAGCGCACGCGGCGATTGCCCAGGTGGTCGATGTCATCGACTTCGCCGCGGCCGTTGCGCAGTTCGACGAGGATCTTGACCACGTCAAGGATGTCCTCGTTGGACAGCGTCATCGGGCCTTCCGGCACGTCGCGGCCCACGCGGGCGTTGAACTTCATCCGGCCGACGCGCGACAGGTCGTAGGTGTCCGGGTTGTAGAACAAGCGGCCGAACAGCGCTTCGACAGCGTCTTCGGTCGGCGGCTCGCCGGGGCGCATCATGCGGTAGATTGCAACGCGTGCGGCCAGCTGATCGGCCGTTTCGTCCAGGCCCAGCGTCTGGCTGATGTAGGCGCCCTGGTCCAGCTCGTTGGTGAACAAGCAGGGCAGGTCCTTGATGCCGGCGGCGCGCAGCTTCTTCAGCAGCGCTTCGGTCAGCTCGTCGTTGGCCTTGGCGATGATCTCGCCCGTTTCCGGGTCGACCATGTTGCGCGCCACCGTGCGGCCGACCAGGAAGTCTTCCGGCACCGAGATGTGGTTGGTGCCCGATTGCTCGAGCTGGCGCGCGTGGCGTGCGGTGATGCGCTTGTCCTTCTCGACCACGACATTGCCCGACTTGTCGGTGATGTCAAAGCGAGCGACTTCGCCCTTCAGGCGGTCCGGCACGAACTCCAGCTGCGCGCCGGTGTCCATCAGACGGAAGGTGTCGTTGTCGAAGAAGTGCGCGAGGATCGCTTCCGGGTTCAGGCCGATGGCCTTCAGCAGGATCGTCACCGGCATCTTGCGGCGGCGGTCGACACGGAAGTACAGGATGTCCTTCGGGTCGAACTCGAAGTCCAGCCACGAGCCGCGGTAAGGGATGATCCGGGCCGAGAACAGCAACTTGCCCGACGAGTGGGTCTTGCCCTTGTCGTGCTCGAAGAACACGCCAGGCGAGCGGTGCAGCTGGCTGACGATGACACGCTCGGTGCCATTGACGATGAACGAGCCGTAGTCGGTCATGAGCGGAACTTCGCCCATGTAGACCTCTTGCTCCTTGATCTCCTTGACGACCTTCGCGGGGTGCGATTCACGGTCGTAGATGATCATCTGCAGCTTCGCGCGCACGGCGGCGGCGTAGGTCAGGCCACGCTGCTGGCACTCGCGCGTGTCGAACGCGGGGCGAGCGATGTTGAATTCGATGAACTTCATTTCCACGAACCCGTTGTGCGAAACAATCGGGAACGCGGACAGGAAGGCCGCCTGCAGGCCCTCGGGCTTGCGCTGTTGCGGTGGCACATCCTTTTGAAGGAAGGCGACGTAGGATTCCCGCTGCATGGTCAGCAGATACGGGACGTTGAGAACGCTCTCACGCTTACCAAAGCTCTTGCGGATACGCTTGCGCTCGGTATAGCTGTAGGGGGTTGCTTGCGCCATTGAAGACTCCGTGGTGAGGGTGCGCGCCGGCCGGTTGCACGCACCTCCTCGGGACGACTGGCTCTCGCAGGCCTTGCGCCTGAAAGCTTGGTGGCTGGCCACTACCAGCCGCTGGCGGACAACCCCGGCATTGCACCGGAGCCCGACCAAACCTGTTCTTCTGCAGTCGGATCAGAGAACACTGCCAAGCGCCAGGCCTTCAAGGCCTCCGCTTGGCGCTGTTCTCCCGGGTGCGGCCGCGAGCGGCTGCACCCCGAGAGACTTGGGCTTACTTGATTTCGGCCTTGGCGCCGGCTTCGACCAGCTTCTTGACAGCGGCTTCGGCGTCGGCCTTGGCAACGGCTTCCTTGACGTTCTTCGGAGCGCCGTCGACCAGGTCCTTGGCTTCCTTCAGGCCCAGGCCCGTCAGTTCGCGCACGGCCTTGATGGTGCCGACCTTGTTCGAGCCGGCTTCGAGCAGCACGACGTTGAATTCGGTCTTCTCTTCGACCGCAGCAGCAGCGGCACCGCCGCCACCAGCGGCCGGAGCGGCCATCGACGCGGCGGACACGCCGAACTTTTCTTCGATCGCCTTGACCAGGTCGTTCAGTTCCATGACGGACATGCTGTCCAGGGCGGTCAGGAAGGCGTCTTTATCGAATGCCATTTGAGTTACCTCGATGATTTCAGTGATTCAGTGATGTGGATGGAAGACGTGGCCGATCAGGCGGCAGCGGCTTCGACGGGAGCGGCCGCTTCGGCACCGCCACCCTTCTTCTCGGCCAGTGCGGCCAGCACGGCGGCGGTGCGCTGCACCGGCGACTTCAGCAAGCCAGCGATCTGCGACAGCAGCACTTCCTTGCTGGGAATCGCAGCCAGGGCCTTGACGCCATTGACGTCCAGGACCTTGCCGGCGTAGGCGCCAGCCTTGATGACCAGCTTGTCGTTGCTCTTGGCAAAGTCGGCAATGACTTTGGCCGCGGCGACGGCGTCTTCGGAAAAGCCGTAGATCAGCGGGCCGACCATGCTCTCCGACGCGACCTCGAACGGCGTGCCGGCGACGGCGCGACGGGCCAGGGTGTTCTTCAGCACGTGAAGGTACACACCCTTGGACCGCGCGTCGACGCGCAGCTTGTTCAAGTTCTCGACGGTGAGGCCACGGTACTCGGCCATCGCCAGGGTCTGGGACTTGGCAGCTTGCGCCGACACGCCCTCGATCACGGCCGCCTTCTCGTTGCGGTTGAGACTCAAGGTCTACTCCTCACAGTGACGTGCCGAACAGGCCGAACGGCCCACCCGGCACAACGGGTTGCAGCGACCTTGCCGCTTCCGAACGATGCTCCATGCACAACACACAAAACCTCTTTCGTCACGGCGGGGACGCCATCTGCGCTGGCGAAGACCGGGGTCTTCATTAAGGCGCCACGACCGACAGTCGCGGCATCGCCAGCGGTCTTGGATGGCCCGCCGCTCGCTCCCGTGGGAACGGGCGGCAGCCCACCAATTCATCGGGCTTGTCGGCGCGTCAAGACAGCCGCGCCAGCCCTTTGTTCAATGTCCGGCTCAGGCGGCGGCAGGCGCCAGCGTCACCGAAGCGATTTCGACACGTGCGCCAATGCCCATCGTCGACGAGACGGCGACCTTGCGCAGGTAGACGCCCTTGCTCGACGCCGGCTTGTGCTTGTTCAGCGCTTCCAGCAGAGCAGCCAGGTTGCCGATCAGCTTGGCGTCGTCGAACGAGCGGCGGCCAATCGTGCCGTGGATGATGCCGGCCTTGTCGACGCGGAACTGCACCTGACCGGCCTTGGCGTTCTTCACCGCAGTGGCGACGTCGGGCGTCACGGTGCCGACCTTCGGGTTCGGCATCAGGCCGCGCGGGCCCAGGATCTGACCCAGCGTACCGACCACGCGCATCGTGTCCGGCGAAGCGATCACGACGTCGAAGTTGATGTTGCCGGCCTTGACCTGTTCGGCCAGGTCTTCCATACCAACCACGTCGGCGCCGGCGGCCTTGGCTTCTTCAGCCTTGGCGCCTTGGGCGAACACGGCGACGCGCTTGGTCTTGCCGGTGCCGTTGGGCAGCACGACGGCGCCACGCACGACCTGGTCCGACTTCTTGGCGTCGATGCCCAGTTGCACGGCCACGTCGATGGATTCATCGAACTTGGCGGTGGCGCAGCTCTTGACGAGCGTCAGCGCGTCGGCGATCGGGTACAGCTTCAGGCTGTCGACCTTGCCTTGCAAGGTCTTGGCTTTCTTGGTCAGCTTGGCCATCACACGCCCTCCACGATCACACCCATCGAACGGGCGGAACCGGCAATGATCTTCACCGCGCCATCGAGATCAGCGGCGTTCAGGTCCTTCATCTTGGCCTTGGCGATGTCTTCCAGCTGAGCGCGGGTGATCTTGCCGACCTTGTTCAGGTGCGCCTTGTCCGAGCCCTTGCCCAGACCGATGGCCTTCTTGATCAGCACGGTCGCCGGGGGCGACTTCATGATGAAGGTGAAGGACTTGTCGGCGAAGGCGGTGATCACCACCGGGAGCATCAGGCCCGGTTCCATGCCTTGGGTCTGCGCGTTGAACGACTTGCAGAACTCCATGATGTTCAGGCCACGCTGACCCAGCGCGGGGCCGATCGGGGGCGACGGGTTGGCCTTGCCGGCCGGCACTTGCAGCTTGATAAAGCCGACGATTTTCTTTGCCATGATGGCTCCTCGAGTTCCAACGCTTTCAGGGCGACAGGCCCATCCAGCTCCTCGTCAAACGACCCGGTGGTGACAAAGCCGCCGGCGCCGGGTCGGGCGCGCCAGCAGCCGAAAACTCAAACTTTTTCGACTTGAGAGAAATCCAGCTCGACCGGCGTGGCGCGGCCGAAGATGGTGACCGACACGCGGACCTTGGACTTCTCGTAGTTGACTTCTTCGATCGCGCCGTTGAAGTCGGTGAACGGGCCTTCCTTGACCCGCACCAGCTCGCCCACCACCCACTCGACCTTCGGCCGGGGCTTCTCGATGCCTTCTTGCATCTGGTTGACGATCTTCATCACTTCGGCTTCCGAGATCGGGGCCGGGCGGTTGCGCGCGCCGCCGACGAAGCCAGTGACCTTGCTGGTGTGCTTGACCAGGTGCCAGGTCTCGTCGTCCATCAGCATCTCGACCAGCACGTAGCCGGGGAAGAAGCGGCGCTCGGTGACGGCCTTCTTGCCGTTCTTCAGCTCGACGACTTCTTCGGTCGGCACCAGGATGCGGCCGAACTTGGCCTGCATGCCGGCGCGGTCAATGCGCTCGCRCAGGTTGCGCTCAACGGCCTTTTCCATGCCGGAGTAGGCGTGCACGACGTACCAACGCTGGCCGCTCGGGGCGGCGGCGCCGGTGTTCGTGTCGGTGGCGGCGTGTTCGCTCATGCTTTGGTGACCCTCGTTCAGTTCGGCGTTCAGCGCTTCCAGCCCAGGATCAGGTCATACAGCGCCCATTCCAGGGTCTTGTCGGTGACCCACAGGAACAGTGCCATCACGATGACGAAGGCAAACACGTAGCCGGTCATCTGCCCGGCTTCCTTGCGCGTCGGCCAGACGACCTTCTTGACTTCGCGCACCGACTCGCGCCCGTAGGCGATCAGCTGGCGCCCGCTTTCGGAGCTGAAGTACACACCCACCGACGCGGCCACGCCGATCAGCAGCACGACCACGCGCAGCCACATGTCCTTCTGGCCCAGCAGGTAGAAGGCCACCAGCGAGCCGATGAGCAGCGCCGCCGCGGCCAACAGCTTGGCCTTGTCGGCCGCGGTGGTCACGGTTTGCACTTGAGGTTGGGTGGACATTGCTTTCACTTCAGACAGATCCGTTCAGCGGGCGCTTGGTTCACTGTGCTGTCACAGGCCGCAGACATCGCAGCCCCATCAGCAGCAAAGCCCGCCGGCGTTTTTCGCACCTGCGGGCTGCCTTTTTCGGGCTTCTCGGGCCAGGCGGGGAGCCCTGCGGGCAACTCACCTGACTGCGTCAAACTCGATGCCAGCCCCTCAAGGGTGGGCACCGGGTTTGGCAGGGGCAGTAGGAATCGAACCTACAACCTTCGGTTTTGGAGACCGACGCTCTGCCAATTGAGCTATACCCCTCTGGCCTTTCGTTTGTACGTTGGCGGTTGCTTACTCGATGATCTTGGCGACGACGCCGGCGCCGACGGTGCGGCCACCTTCACGGATGGCGAAGCGCAGGCCCTCTTCCATCGCGATCGGGGCGATCAGCTTGACGGTGATGCTGACGTTGTCGCCAGGCATGACCATTTCCTTGTCCTTGGGCAGCTCCACCGCGCCGGTCACGTCCGTCGTGCGGAAGTAGAACTGCGGGCGGTAGTTGTTGAAGAACGGCGTGTGGCGGCCGCCCTCTTCCTTCGACAGCACGTAGATCTCGGCCGTGAAGTGGGTGTGCGGCTTGACGCTGCCCGGCTTGCACAGCACTTGGCCG
>NZ_JBFUGE010000231.1:0-9238 GCF_056403075.1 Ideonella sp. P3_A4
GTCCTGGTCGGCCAGGTCACGCTGGCGACGGGTGCGCTCGGATTCGGGCAGCGTCGGGCCTTCCTTCTCGAGCTTCTCCATCGCGCCGCGCAAGCGGTTGCCCTGGTCGGCCAGCTCGGTCTCGCGCTTCTTGAATTCGGCTTCCAACTTGGCTTGGGCAGCCTTGGCCGGTGCAGCTTCGCGCAGAACGCGCTCGCTGTTGACGTAGCCGATCTTCAGCTCCTGGGCATGAATGCCAGCAGCCAGAGTCAGGGCCGCCGCAGCGACAAGGGTTTTGCTAAGCGACATGATCATCAAAAGGCCGTTCCGACTTGAAACTGGAAACGTTGGATTTTATCGCCTGTAAAGGCGCGCAAGGGGGTGCCGTAGCTCAGCTTGAGCGGGCCGACCGGCGAAATCCAGCTCAGGCCCAGGCCGGCGGAGACGCGCAGGTCGCTCAAGGTGCCGGTCTGGCCGCGGTCGCGGTCGCGCTCATTCACCGGCCCATCGTGGTCGCGCCAGACGTTGCCGGCGTCGGCAAACAGGAAGATGCGCAGCGACTTGTCGTTGCCTGAGCCCGGCACCGGCAGGTAAAGCTCGGAGTTCAGGTTCAGCTTCTTCGCACCGCCGTCGTAGGCGCCGGTGATGTCGACACCACCGAACGAGCCTTGCTCGAACACGCGCACCGAGCCCAAGCCGCCGCCGTAGAAGTTCTTGAACAGCGGGTACGGCTTGCCGCCCAGGCCGTAGCCTGCGCCGACTTCACCGTTGATGCCCAGCGTCAGCTTGTTGGTGACCGAGAAGTACTGCTGGTACTGGGCGTTCAGGCGGGCGTAGTGCACGTCGCCGGCGATCGAGAAGTCCAGGTTGACGCGCTGGTAGCGGCCCTTGGTCGGGACCAGCGGGTTGTCACGCTCCTCACGCGCCCAGCCCACCGTCAACGGCACGCTCAGGGCGTGGTTGCCGAAGTTCTCGACGAAGGTGAAGTAGCTGTTCGGCACGCCGGCCGACGTGCCGATGATGGTCTGCTCCAGGCCGACGCCGAAGAAGACCGTGTCGTATTCGGTGAACGGCACACCGAACCGCACCGACGCGCCCGGCGTGGCCAGCTGGTAGGCATCGCCCTGGCTGTTCAGCGGCTTGGAGGTGCGGTAGTAGACGTCCAGCGCCCGCGAGACACCGTCGTCGGTGAAGTACGGGTCGACCGTGCTGACCACCAGGTTGCGGCTGAGCTTGCTGGTGTTGACTTCCAGGCCCAGGTAGTTGCCGGTGCCGAAGACGTTTTCCTTCTTGATCGAGCCGGAGAACGACAGGCCCGCGGTCGAGTAGCCGGCCGCCAGCTGCAAGCTGCCGGTCTGCTTCTCTTTCACGTTCAGCACCAGGTCGACCTGGTCGGGCGAACCGGGCACTTCCTGGGTGTCGACGGTCACGTCTTCGAAGTAGCCCAGGCGTTCGACGCGGTCTCGCGAGAGCTTGATCTTCGCGCCGTCGTACCAGGCCGACTCGAACTGGCGGAATTCGCGCCGCAGCACTTCGTCGCGGGTGATGGCGTTGCCGGCGATGTTGACGCGGCGCACGTTCACGCGCACGCCGGGGCTGCCCTGCAGCACGATCACCACCTGGCCGGTCTTGCGATCGATGTCCTGCCGCGGCTCGATCCGGGCGAAGGCGTAGCCGTAGGTGCCGTAGAGGTCTGAGAAGGCGCGCGTCGTCGCCGTCACCTCATCACCGCGGTAAGGCTCGCCCGGGCTGATCACCACGCGCTTCTTGAAGTCTTCTTCGCGGCCCAGGTACTCACCCTCGAGCTTCACGCCGGCCACCGTGTAGGGCTGGCCTTCTTCGATGCCGATGGTGATGCTGATCTCTTGCTTGTCCGGCGAGATCGTGACCTGGGTCGTCTTGACGTCGAACTCGAGGTAGCCCTTGTTCAGGTAATAGGCGCGGATCTTTTCCAGGTCGGCGTTCAGCTTGGCGCGCGAGTAACGGTCCGACTTGGTGTACCAGCTCAGCCAGCCACCGGTGGTCAGGTCCATCARGTCCAGCAGCGTCGACTCGCTGAAGGCCTTGGCACCCTCGATGTGGATGTCCTTGATCTTCGCGACGTCGCCTTCGACCACCGTGAAGGTGATGTTGACGCGGTTGCGCTCGATCGGCGTGGCGGTGGTCACCACCTCGGCACCGTACAGGCTGCGCGTCAGGTACTGGCGCTTGACTTCCTGCTCGGCGCGGTCGATCACCGCCTTGTCGTAAGGCTGGCCTTCGGAGATGCCGTTCTCCTTCAGCGCCTTGGCCAGCGTGTCCTTGTCGAACTCACGCAAACCGATGAAGTTCACCGAGGCGATCACGGCACGTTCTTCAACGACGATGACGACCACCTGGCCCTCGATGTCGATGCGCACGTCCTTGAACAGGCCAGTGGCAAACAGCGCACGCAGCGCGGCGGCACCCTTGTCGTCGTTGTATTCGTCGCCGATACGGAACGGCAATGCACCGAAGACACTGCCGGGGTCACCCCGCTGCAGGCCTTCGATACGGATGTCGCTGATCTGGAAGGGTTCAACGGCCCGAGCGGAAGTCGCGACCGTGGCAGCAGCCAGCAGGGCCACGTACGCAGGAACCGGACGCAGCGAGGTCAAGGCAAAGGGAAATGGCATCGGGAGGGTGTCACTGCAGGCCCAGGATGCGGGCCACGTCGTTGGAGAGGGCGATGGTCATCATCAGCAGGAGTACGAAGGCCCCACTGCGCTGCAGCCACTTGAGCCACAGATCCGAGACCGGTCGACCGGTCACGCCCTCGAAAAGATAATACATCAGGTGCCCACCATCGAGCATCGGCAGCGGCAGCAAGTTCAATACGCCGAGGCTGACGCTGACCATCGCGAGGAACTCGAGGTAGTCGCTCAGGCCGTGCTGGATCGACTGGCCGGCGTAGTCTGCAATCGTCAACGGCCCGCTGAGGTTGCGCAGCGAAGCCTGCCCGATCAGCATGCGGCCCAGCATCTTCAGGCTCATGCCGGCCATCGTCCAGGTGCGCTGGGCACCACGGACCAAGCCGTCCACAAAACCGTAGCGGACGTTGGCCAAGCGCGCGGGGCCACCAGTGGGCGCATCGATGCGCCCGAAGGTCTTGCCGTCTTCGGTCACTGCGCGAGAAGAGACATCGAGCTCGACCCGCTGACCGCTGCGCTCGACCAGCCAGCGCATCGGCAACACGTCGCCGGTCGGGTGAGCACGAATGCGGTCGATCAGGCCCTGCGCATCAACCACCGGTGCGCCATCGATGCTCAGCACCAGGTCGCCGGCACGCACGTCCGCCTTTTCGGCCGGGCCTCCCGCGATGGGCCGGCCCATCACCGGTGGACGGAAAGGCACGCCAACGCCAATGCGCTGGAAGGTGCTCGCATCGATCTCCTGGCCGGCCAGGGTCGACAAGCGCAAGGTCAGTTGCCGGCGGTGGTTGCCCTCCGAGTCGCTGACCTGCAGCTGCAGGTCTTCTGCCTGCAGTGCCGCCTGAGTCACCTGCCGCAGCAGGTCGCTCATCGAGGCGAGGTCTTCCCACTCACCGGCCTGGGTGGCACTGGCCTGTACCCAGTCACCGGCGGCCAGCCCTGCCTCGGCCGCCAGGGTGCGCGCCGGCGGCGTCGCCACGATGGCCATCACCTCGTCGCTGCCCAGCCAGTTGGCCCCGGCATACAGCAGCACCGCCAACGCGAGGTTGGCAACCGGGCCGGCCGCAATGACAGCGGCGCGCCGGCGCAGCGGCTGGGCGTCGAACGCTTCGCGTGCCTGCTCAGGCGGGTACGGCTCCCCGTGTCCCAGCATGCGCACATAACCGCCGAGCGGGATGGCTGAAATGGTGAACTCGGTGGCGTCGGGGTGGGCCTGGCGGCGCCAGATGACCTTGCCGAAGCCGATCGAGAAGCGCAGCACCTTGACGCCGCACCAGCGCGCCACCTTGTAGTGGCCGTACTCATGCACGACGATCAAGATGCCGAGCGTGAGCAGAAAGCCAAGCACCATGTTCATCGTCAACGGCCTTCAGCGCTGCAGGGCCTGCACCCGTTGTCGGGCACAGTCGCGGGCCTGGCGGTCCAGGTCCAGCAGGTCTTCGATCGGTGCATCGAGGGTCAAACGCGATGGCAAGGCCTCGAGCGTGTCGGCATTGATGCGGTGGATCGCGTCGAAGCCGATGCGGCGATCCAGGAAGGCAGCGACCGCCTCTTCGTTGGCCGCATTGAGCACTGCCGTGCTGCCATGCGGACCGTGCAGCGCGTCCCACGCGAGGAACAAGCCCGGGAAGCGCGCACGCTCGGGCGGCTCGAAGGTCAATGCGCCGAGCGACAGGAAGTCGAGCGCCTCGGCACCCGACTCGATGCGCTCCGGGAACGCCAGGCCGTAGGCAATCGGCACCCGCATGTCGGGTGTGCCCAGTTGCGCCAGTACCGACTGGTCACGGCACACGACCATCGAGTGGATGATGCTCTGCGGGTGGATCACCACCTTCACCTGCTCGGGCGTCAGGTCGAACAGCCAACGCGCCTCGATCACCTCGAGCGCCTTGTTCATCATCGTGGCCGAGTCGACCGAGATCTTGCGGCCCATCACCCAGTTAGGGTGAGCGCAGGCCTCTTCAGGCGTCACGCCGGCCAACGAGGCCGGGTCGCGCTGGCGGAACGGCCCGCCCGACGCGGTCAGCACGATGTGGTCGATGCGCTGCTTCCATTGCGTGCGGTCTTCGGGCAGGCACTGGAAGATCGCCGAATGCTCGCTGTCGATCGGCAGCAGCGTCGCGCCGCCTTCGACCACCGCGGCCATGAACTGGGCGCCACCGACGACCAGCGCTTCCTTGTTGGCCAGCAGCAGGCGCTTGCCGGCGCGCGCCGCGGCCATGCAAGGCGGCAAGCCGGCAGCACCGACGATCGCCGCCATCACCGTGTCGACATCCGGGTGCGCGGCCAGTTGCACCAAGGCATCCGGCCCGTCGAGCACCTCGGTGCTGGCGCCGGCTTCGCGCAAACGTCCGCGCAGCTGCTTGGCGGCAGCGGGCTGGCTCATCGCGGCGAAACGCGGCTTCCATTGCAGGCACTGCGCCAGCAGTTCATCCACGCGCTGATGGCCCGTCAGTGCGACAACCTCGAATCGTTCGGGATGGCGGCTCACCACGTCGAGCGTGTTGCTCCCCACCGAGCCGGTCGAACCCAGAACGCACAAGCGCTGTCGCATTACTACCGTTTCAATCAATCGTGAAGAGTCCGGTCAGACGGCGGTCAGCGCCATCACCGCGGGCAGGACCGGCAGCAAGGCGTCGATCCGGTCGAGCACACCACCGTGGCCGGGCAGCAGGCGGCTGGAGTCCTTGGCCCCCGCGGCCCGCTTGGCCATCGATTCCACCAAGTCGCCAACCACGCTCAAACCGCACAGCACGATCAGGCCCAGGGCGAACAACACCAGACCACGCTGCGCCAGCAGCGTCGAGAACACACTCGGCCCCGCAATCGGCCACACCTTCTCGGCGGCCATCCAGCCCCAGGCCAGCAGGCCCACGCCGACCATGCCGGACCAGACGCCTTCCCAGCTCTTGCCGGGGCTGATCGATGGCGCCAGCTTGCGACGGCCGAACGTGCGCCCGCCGAAGTAGGCCGCGATGTCTGCCGCCCAGACGATGCACATTGCAGAGAGGATGAAGCCCAGGCCCCGCTGCTTGGCCGCTGCCAGCGCCAGCCAGGCCACCGACAGCATCAGCCAGCCCAGCACCAGCCGCGCGGCCTGCGGCAGCTGCGGCCAAGCCTTGGGGCCGGCGCGCAGCGCGAGGCCGCCGCCAATCGCCCAGCCAACCAAAGCCACCCACCAGACGATGGTCGGCGCAGCAATCGCCCAACCCATCCACCAGGCTGCGCCACAGGTCAAGGCGACCGCAGCCCCCATGGCCACCGCGCCAGCCATGCCCAGGCTGTTCAGCCGGCCCCATTCCCAGCCGGCGGCGCCGATCATCAGCAACGTCAGCGCAGCAAAAGGCAGCAGGCTGTCGGCCAGCAAGGCCGGCAGCAGCAGCGCCAACAACACCAGCGCCGTGATCACCCGTTGCAGCAGCATCGTGGGGTCAGGCCGAAGAGGCCTCGTTGAGGGGAGCTGCGGCCGGCACGCCGCCGAAGCGACGCTCGCGACCTGCGAAAGCAGCGATGGCCTTGTCCATCTCGGCCGCGTCGAAGTCGGGCCAGAGACAGTCGGTGAAGTAGAACTCGGCGTAGGCCAGCTGCCACAGCAGGAAGTTGCTGATGCGCACTTCGCCGCCGGTGCGGATGAACAGGTCGGGGTCTGGCGCATGGGCCAGGGCCATGTAGCGGCTCAAGGAATCCTCGGTGAGGGCTTCCGGCTCGACACCGTTGGCCAAGGCGCGCTTGCAGGCCTGGACGATGTCCCACCGGCCGCCATAGTTGAAGGCCACGGTCAGCGTGAGACCGGGGTTGTCCTTGGTCAGTTCCTCGGCTTCGTTCCAAGCCTGGCGAACCTTCTCGGACACGGCCGAGCGGTCGCCCATCACCTTGATACGGATGCCGTCCTTGGCCAGCCGCTTGAGGTACCTCGAGACCCCCACCAGCACCAGGTTCATCAGGCCGGACACCTCTTCGTCGGGGCGCTTCCAGTTCTCGGACGAGAAGGCGTAGACGGTCAGGTATTCAATGCCGCGGCGCGCGCAATCGTCGATCACGCGCACCACGGTTTCCATGCCGAACTTGTGGCCGAACACGCGCGGCATGAAGCGGCGCTTGGCCCAGCGGCCATTGCCGTCCATCACGATGGCGACATGGCGCGGCACGGCGGGGTCGCGGCCGGCGGCCGCCTGGGACGGTGTGGCCATCAGGCTCAAACCGCCAAGACGTCGGCTTCCTTCGCTTGGACCAGCCTGTCGATTTCGCTGACAGTGCGGTCGGTGAGCTTCTGCACGTCGTCCTGTGCACGACGCTCGTCGTCTTCGGAAATATCCTTGTCCTTGAGCAGCTTCTTCAGGTGCTCGTTGGCATCGCGGCGCAGGTTGCGCACGGCCACCTTGGTGTTCTCGCCTTCGTGGCGCACGACCTTGGTCAGCTCCTTGCGGCGCTCTTCGGTCAGCGCCGGCATCGGCACGCGCAGCAGGTCGCCCTGCGCCGACGGGTTCAGGCCCAGGTCCGACTCGCGGATGGCCTTTTCGATCTTGCCCGACATGCCCTTTTCCCAGGCCTGCACACTGATCGTGCGGGCGTCGAGCAGGCTGACGTTGGCGACCTGGCTGATGGGCACCATCGAGCCGTAGTAGTCCACGTGCACCTGGTCCAGGATGCCCGGGTGGGCGCGGCCGGTGCGTACCTTCTGCAGGTCGCTCTTCAGCGCCTCGATGGACTTGGCCATCTTGGTTTCGGCGGTCTTCTTGATATCGGCAATTGTCATGGTCGACTCTCCTCAGACATGCACCAGGGTGCCCTCGTCTTCACCCTGCACCACGCGCTTCAGCGCGCCGGGCTTGAAGATCGAAAACACCTTGATCGGCAGCTTCTGGTCGCGGCACAACGCGAACGCGGTCGCGTCCATCACCTGCAGGTTTTTTGCAATGGCTTCGTCGAACGTGATGTTCGTGTAGCGGGTGGCTTGGGGATCCTTCTTCGGGTCGGCGGTGTAGACGCCGTCGACCTTGGTCGCCTTCAGCACGATCTGCGCGCCGATCTCGGCCCCACGCAGCGCGGCGGCGGTGTCGGTGGTGAAGAACGGGTTGCCGGTGCCGGCGGCGAAGACAACAACCTTGCCCTCTTCGAGGTACTGCAGCGCCTTGGGCCGCACGTAAGGCTCGACCACCTGTTCGATGCTGATGGCCGACATCACGCGGGCCGTCATGCCTTCCTGGCGCATCGTGTCGGCCAGGGCCAGCGCGTTCATCACGGTGGCCAGCATGCCCATGTAGTCAGCGGTCGCACGGTCCATGCCGACCGAGCCGCCGGCCACGCCGCGGAAGATGTTGCCACCGCCGATCACCACGGCGACTTCGCAGCCCATCAACGTCACCTCCTGCACCTCACGCACCATGCGCACGATGGTGGCCCGGTTGATGCCATAGGCGTCGTCACCCATCAGGGCCTCACCGGACAATTTCAGCAGGATGCGTCGGTACGCCGGCATGCAAGGCTCTCCCAAGAGGCGAAGTGTGTGTCAGTCAGGGCACGATCTCTTGGATCGGCTGGAAGTGTACGCGGCGGCCTGGATCACAAGCCGCCGCTCGAGCCCACTCGAAGCGGGCTTTGCAGGTCTTTACTGGCCCTTGGCGGCAGCCACTTGGGCAGCCACTTCAGCAGCGAAGTCGTCGACCTTCTTCTCGATGCCTTCGCCGACCACGTACAGGGTGAAACTCTTCACCGTGGTGGCCTTTTCCTTCAGCATCTGAGCGACGGTCTGCTTGCCATCGGCGGCCTTCACGAAGACCTGGTCGAGCAGCGAGACTTCCTTCAGGAACTTCTGCACCGAACCTTCGACCATCTTGGCGACGATCTCGGCCGGCTTGCCCGATTCGGCAGCCTTCTCGGCGGCGATCTTGCGTTCCTTCTCGACCAGCTCGACCGGCACTTCGGCCGACGACAGCGCGGCCGGCTTCATCRCCGCCACGTGCATTGCCACGTCCTTGGCGGCCACGTCGTCACCGTCGTACTGGACGACGACGCCGATGCGCGTGCCGTGCAGGTAGCTGGCGAGCTTGCCGCCGTCGGCGTAACGCCTGAAGCGGCGGATGGCCATGTTCTCGCCGATCTTGCCGATCAGGCCCTTGCGAACGTCTTCGACCGTCGGGCCGAAACCGTCTTGCGACAGCGGCAGCGCCGACAGCGCGGCGGCGTCAGTCGGGTTGTGGTCGGTGATCAGCTGCGCGCACGCCTTGGCGAACGCCAGGAACGAGTCGTTCTTCGTCACGAAGTCGGTTTCGCAGTTGACTTCCAGCAGCGCGCCGGTGTTGCCGGCCACCGCAGCGCTGATCACGCCTTCGGCGGTCACGCGCGAAGCGGCCTTGCCAGCCTTGCTGCCCAGCTTGACACGCAGGATTTCTTCAGCGCGTTCCGCGTCGCCGTCGGCCTCGGTCAGCGCCTTCTTGCACTCCATCATCGGCGCGTCGGTCTTGGCGCGCAGTTCGGCAACCATGCTGGCGGTAATTGCAGGCATCTTCATCTCTCCGTTGCTGTGGCGTCAGGGCGTGGCCCGGCGCCGAAAGTTCCGTCCAGACCTCGTGTCTGGGGCATCACTGGGT
>NZ_JBFUGE010000232.1:0-9155 GCF_056403075.1 Ideonella sp. P3_A4
GCCCTACGTGCTGTACGGCAGGGACCGCTACCAGAACACCGCCACGTCGCGCCGCAATGTCGACTACTGGATCATTGGCGCCAAGATGAGCTCGGGCGCACAGTCGTTGGTCATGAACGTGATGCAGCGTGATGTGCAAACGTCACTGACGGGTGAGCGCAAGCGCTGGCAGGCCGCCTACTTGTACGACCTGTCCAAGCGGACCCAGCTGCAGGCGTTCATCGATCGCGACGGCGTCGACTCTAGCCAAAGCAACGTGGCTGTCCGGGCCTTCGGTGCCGGCATCAAGCACGACTTTTGATCAATCCTTCTGATCAACCTCATGGGACGTGGCCACGCCGCGCCGGCGGCAGGGCAATACCGACGCTGCGTGCGACGCGTTCGGCCGCGGCAATCAGCCGCTCTTTCAGCGCCGCCGGCTCGAGCACCTCGAAGTCGACATCGAACGCGAGCACCCAGTAGACGAGTTGATCGAGATCATGGGCGCCGCATTGGAGCAGGCAGCGGTCGGCATCGATCGTTTCGAGCAGGCCGTACGCGGGCGGGATGCGCCGCGCCATCACATCGCGCGGCGCATGCAGGACGATGCGCGCGCGATCGGGGTAGGGCGACACGGCCAGCGAGCGCGACACGAAGGCCTGCAGATCACCGCCATCGGGCCCGGGACGCGGCGCGAAGTGGCCGCCGATCTCGACCGGGTCCACGATGCGGTCGATGCGAAACGTGCGCCAGTCGTCGCGTGCCGGGTCCCACGCGACCAGGTACCAGCGGCTGCCCGTGTGGACGACGCCGTGCGGCTCGACCGTGCGCTCACTCGCGGCGCCGCGGATGTCGGTATAGGCGAAGCGCGCACGCAACTGGTCGCGGCAGGCGCCGGCCAGGGCGGCGAGCAGCGCGGCGTCGACGACCGGGCCGACGCGATCGAGCGGCACGATCGCGGTGCGCAGCGCGTCGGCGCGTTTGCGCAACCGCGCCGGCATCACCTGCTCGAGCTTGACGACGGCGCGCAAGGCAGTCTCCTCGATGCCGCCGACCATGCCTGAGGCCGCGGTGCGCAGCGCGATCGCGACGGCCAGCGCCTCGTYGTCGTCGAGCAGCAGCGGCGGCAGCGCCTGGCCCGGCCTGAACGCATAGCCGCCGGCGACGCCGCTGCTGGCTTCGATCGGGTAGCCGAGCTCGCGCAAGCGATCGATGTCGCGCCGCAAGGTGCGCGGGTGGATCTCGAGCCGCTCGGCGAGTTCTGCGCCGGCCCAGTGGCGGCGCGTCTGCAGCAGCGAGAGCAGGCGCAGAAGGCGCGAGGACGAAGTCAGCATGTGGACGCACTCTAGCTCTTATCGAGGGCCGAATCTGTCCGCAATGCTGCCTACAGTGGACTCGTCGTCAACACCGATCCTCAACGGCCTAAAGGAGATATCCATGTCCGCACCGAAGTCCATCGTCCTGTACTGGCACCCGATGTCGAGCGCCACGCCGATCGCCGCCGCACTGGCTGAACTCGACGTGCCGCACCAGCGCGTCAAGGTCGATATCAAGGTTGGTGAGCAACGCCGGCCCGAGTACCTGGCGCTCAACCCGAACGGCAAGGTGCCAACCTTGACCGTTGACGGTGCGCCGATGTTCGAAGCGCTCGCGATCCAGCTGTGGCTCGGCGAGCAATACGGCGTCGCCCGGGGTCTCTGGCCCGCCGCCGGCACGCCCGAGCGGCTGCAGGCCATGTCGTGGTGTACCTGGGCCTACGTGACCTACGGCGCGGTGATCGTGCGTCTGCAACTCGCAACGATGGGCGAAGAGCGGCTGCGCAGCGCCACCCATGCCGACGCGGCACGCGAGGGGCTCGACGCGTTGCTTGGCCTGCTGGACGCGAGGCTCGCCACCCAGCCGTGGATGCTCGGCGCCGAGTATTCAATGGCCGACCTGCTTGTCGCCTCGGTCATCGGCTACAGCGTCTACATCGGCGCGCCGGTGGCCAAGCATGCCCATGTGCAGGCTTGGCTGACGAAGGTGCAGGCACGGCCGGCGATGCGGGTCGAGGGCTGACGCGGCGCCGCGGGCTCACCCTGCCCAAGGCGGCGTGAGCCAAGGCGGGTGGTCGACAATCAGGTATGCCCGACACCCCGGCCGCCCCGCCAGCCCCACCTGCCAGCCAGCCCCGCAACCCGTTGCATGGTGTCCGCCTGGACGACATGCTCGAGGCGCTGGTYGCCGCCTACGGCTGGCCCGGCCTGGCCGAGCGCATCCCGGTGCGCTGCTTTGYCCTCGACCCCAGCATCGGCTCGAGCCTCAAGTTCCTGCGCCRAACGCCGTGGGCGCGAGAAAAGGTCGAAGGGCTGTATCTGTTCATGCTGCGCGAGCAGAAGCGCGCGGGGCAATGACTGGATCACCAAGCCGCCACGTTCGGCCAGGCTACGCAAGGGCTTGCCGCCAGACGCCGCACTGGATGTCGAGGACGGCAGTACCGACGCTTTTTGACTGCGTCAATGGGACGCCCACAAGCGGGTATCGCCCAGGTGCGGCTGCCCCTGACGTCGACCACTGGCCGCTGTGAGTCCGCAGTCCTACCTCGCAACACTCGGAAGGCGCGTTGCAGCGTTCACGATTGACACGTTGCTGCTCTTGCCTCTGGTCACGCTCCTCGCCGCGGCGATCGACGGCCCATCTGATGGTGAGATCGAAATGGAGATGGCGGGCGCTCTCTTGCTCTTTGTTTGCTACCACTGGGCGGGCCTGTCAAACAGAAACTTCGGCTTCGGTCGAGTCGTGACGGGCATCGCCGTGGTGTCGCTCAAGTCGGGATCAGAGTTGACACCGCTCCAATGCATCGCCAGACCGGTCGTGCGAGTGGTGATGCTTCTGACCGGTGGGGCTATCGGTTTATCGCTCCATGAACCCTTGATGCTCCTGATGCCGCTGTTGGTCGAGCTCACGCTCCTCACTTTTCATCCCTTGCGCCAAACCTTGGCCGACATGATCTGCAGGACGGCCGTGGTCAACACTCCGCCCATGCAGCCCCATCGAGCCCCGGCTGTGCCTATGTTCAGCAGCAATGACGCGGAATTTGGTCCAAAGCCGGGCAAGAATGGCGGCTGACCGCCCTCCACATCGAAACGTCAGAAGGCGACGTTCCTTGCCAGCAGGCATCACCATCAGAGCAGCCGTTCTCGAAGATTCGCAGGCGATCTTCGATGCGCACCAGGATTCGGTGCTGCATCTCTGTGCGGCGTCCTATACACCCGCGCAGCTCGACACCTGGTTCGAAGCGCGAACGCATGAAGTACACCACCCGGCCATCCAGGCTGGTCAAGTCTTCGTTGCTGAGCGCAAAGGACGGGTCCTTGGCTTCGTCGGGTTCGTTCCGGGTGAGGTCACGCTTCTGTTCGTTCGGGCGGAAGCCGCTGGCTCCGGCTTGGGCAGTAAGTTGTTCGTCCTAGCTGTCGAGTGCGCCCAGGTTGGCCATGAAGGGCCACTCACGGTTGTGGCCACGGCCAACTCGCGACCTTTCTATGAGAAGCATGGGTTCACCGTCGTGGAAGAGTCCTTCTTTGTTCGCGGCGCCTCCGAGAAGCACTTTGAGGTCTTCAAGATGAACCGCGAAACTCGCGCTCAACCTTAGCCGGCGCTCCGCCTATGGGCATGATCACGCTGGTCGCCGTATGTGTGTATGCCGGGGTCGCCGGGGTGCTGATCGTTGCGGCGGTGCTGTCGGCTGCTCGCTGTCGCGCGGTCCCGTTGTTCTGGATCCTGGCGCTGATCTGCGCAGTGGTGGGGCCGTTTGCGCTCAGCGCTCCTTTGCCGGTCAAGCACGGGGGCGACTTCGGCGCAGTCATCGGCTACCTTTTCGATATCGCCTTCACCAGGTTCAATTTGCTGTGCTTCGTCGGTGCAGTGGTGTCCGCAGGTGTGGCGTTGCTGCCTGTGGGACTGCTTCGAATTGTTTCGGCTGCCAGCTGGGGCTTTGCATCGTCGTTTGCGGTGCATTCGTTCCTCCTGTTCAGCTCATGAACTCGAGTCGAACGCGCAGCCCAGCGTCTTGGCATTTCGCGCCACTTACGCAACTAGTTTGTTGTCCTTGAAACACCTCGCAAGAGAAGCTGACAACGAAGATACGCGCACCGCAACATCCGGGCCACATTCCTATAAAAGGAGACACCCGAATGGCCTCTTCGATTCACTTCTCGTGCGCGCCCAGGCGCGTTGCCATGGCCGCCGCCATGGCCGCATGCACTGTCTTGGGGGCGGCCGCGCAGGCCGCCATCGTCATCACGCCCCTGGGCACACCGCGCATCCTGGTGCCCGACGCGCCAACCTCGAGCCGGCTCAAAACCTCGATGAGCAGCGGCAGCCCGGCTGCCACCCGGTTCAAGAATTATGTCGATGCGCAGATGAACGGCGCCGACTACTACGAGTTCGCCGGCTGGCATGCGGCGCTGATGTACCAGGTGACCGGCAAGGCGTCGTACTGTGACTACGCAGTCGACCTGACCGACGATTTCGTCAAGTCGGAAGAGGCGCTGATCAACCAGAACCAGCGCGCCACGGTGGCGGGCGACAGCTATCTCTACGTCGGCCCGACGATCGGCAATGTGTCGATGGTCTACGACTGGTGCCGTGCGCAGATGACTGCCGCCCAGCGCAGCCGCTGGGTCACCTATGCCAACCAGGCGGTGTGGAACGTGTGGAACCCCGAGCAGGCGCAGTGGGSCAACACCAAGTACCCGTGGTCGGGCTGGTCGGTCGACAACCCGTCGAACAACTACTACTACTCGTTCCTTCGCGCCACCATGCTGCTGGGCCTGGCCTCGCACGACGAGAACAGCCTGGCGCCGCAGTGGATCGACAAGTTCCGCTACGAGAAGATCCAGGACCAGCTGGTGCCGACCTTCAACCGCGACCTGACGGGCGGCGGTTCACGCGAGGGCACGGGCTACGGCACGGCGATGCGTGAGCTGTTCGACCTGTACTACCTGTGGGAGAAGTCGACCACCGACCGCATTGCCGACCTGACGCCACACACGCTGGCCTCGTTTGACAAGTTCATGCACGACATCGTGCCGACGCTGGACCGCCTGGCGCCGACCGGTGACCACGCACGCGAGTCGACCGCGGCGTTTTTCGACTACCACCGTCAGTACCTCGAGACGCTGTCGCACCTGTACCCGAGCGACCCGATGACGGGCCTGTCGAAGACGCTGCTCGCGCAGTCTTCGGTGCCGAAGATGGAGAACGGCTTCCAGTTCTGGGTCGACTATGTCTACGACCAGGCGGGCTTCACTGGGCAGCCGCTGAGCCGCCTGTACCCGGCACACTGGGGCAGCGGCACGGGGCAGTTCAGCATGCGTTCGGCCTGGGCCAAGATCGGCGCCTACGCCAACCTCATCTGCGGGCCGTACACCGAGAGCCACGCCCACCAGGACCAGGGCAGCTTCGTGATGTACCAGGGCAGCTGGCTGGCCTTCGACGAGAACATCGACACCCATTCGGGCCTGGCGCAGTACGAAGCGCCGCACAACCTGGTGCGGATCGAAAAAGACGGGAAAGAGGTGCCGCAGAGCTACAACGCCTCTTGCAAGATGCTGGCGCTGGCCGACAAGCCCGAATACGCCTACGGCCTGGCCCGCGTGACGCCGATGTACGCCGGCAAGGCCTCGGTGGTGAAGGTCGAACGCGAGTTCCTGTTCATCAAGCCAGCCACCTTTGTGGTCTTCGACCGGGTGCAGACCAGCGGCACCGGCATCCGCCGCGTGTGGACGCTGAATCTGCCGCAGAAGCCGACGATCGACGGCGACCAGCTGACGATGACGAATAGCGGCCACCAGCTCGACGTGGTGCGGCTCGCGCCCAAGGGCCTGACATCGAAGGTGCTGAACTGGCCCAAGGTCGACTCGGACATGAACGCCGGCAAGCGCGTCGACGTGGCCCACAGCACCGGCGACAGCACCCAGTTCCTCAACGTGCTGGGGGCCGACCATGCGTTCAGCGGCGCCGTGCGTTCGGACGGTGCGGACAAGACCGGTGCCGAATTCGTGCTGGCCAATGGCGACAAGGTGACCGTGCGCTTCAACAACGCCACCACCGGCGGCATGCTGTGGATTCGCGATTCGGCGGGTGCGATCAAGCTGAAGACGGCGCTGCCGACCACGGTGCAGACCCTGCCGCGGCTGGCGGACTGAAGCGACTGGTTGGACGAAGGGGAGGGCGACGCTGCGAAAATCGCGGCTGCCCGAACCTTCGTCTGCCCATGCTGCAAAAAGTCCCCGAAGCCATCGTCGGCGCGCAACTGCGCCTGAGGCGATCCACACCTGCTGATGCGCRGGCCGTCTTCGACGCGGCCGCTGACGCCGAGGTGATGCGCTACATGGACTGGCCGGCCCACCGCTCGGTGGCCGACGCGCAGGTCTACCTCGATGGCTGCGCCGCCCGCTGGGCCAGCGGTGCCGAGTACCACTGGATCATCGAAGGCCGCGCCGGCGGTCCGCTGCTGGGCTGCATGGCGTGCCGGGTCAAGGGCCATGCCGCCGACATCGGCTACTTTCTCGCCCGCTCGGCCTGGGGCCGCGGTGTGGCCACCGAGGCCGGCGCCTTGCTGATCGGCTGGCTCGAGCGCCAGCCTTCGATCCTGCGCATCTGGGCCACGACAGATATCGACAACCTGCGCTCAGCCCGAGTGCTGGAGAAGCTGGGCCTGCAGCGCGAAGGCGTGCTGCGCATGGCGACCTGGCGGCCGAACATCGGTGGGCTGCCGCGCGACACGGCGATCTACGCGCGGTGCAAGCCATGAAGGCATGCGGTCCGTCATCCGGAATCGACACCATGCCAATCCCTCCGCGATACCTCGGCTTCTGGAGCGACTTCGCCGCCACTCACCCGGCCGCGGACGAATCGCGCTTCTACGAAGCCTTCTTCTTCGGCGACAGCGAAGCGCTGGCCGATGAACTCGCCGCGCTGGTGCTGCAAGGCACCAAGCGCGCCACCACGGGTTCCGTCTGGTCATTCGAGGCGGAGGGGCGGCGCGTGCCTGCGCCCGGTGACCTCAGCATCGTCACCAACTGGGCCGGCGAGCCGCTGTGTGTCATCGAAACCCGGTTCGTCGAGATCTTGCCGTTCAATGAAGTGACGGCCGAGTTCGCAGCGGTGGAAGGCGAAGGCGACGGCTCGCTGGCGTACTGGACGCAGGGCCACCGGCGATACTTCGAACGCGAGTGCGCCCGGGCGGGCCGCGAGTTCGCCGAAGACATGATGGTCGCCTGCGAGCGCTTCGAAGTCGTCTACCAGCCGTCGTCCAACGAGGCGGCCCGATCCTGAAACCGTTCAAGCCACCACCGATGAAATCACCCGATCTCGCGATACCGATCCTGCCAGGCCGGTCCTTGGCCGACACCCTTGCCTTCTATGCGCGTCTCGGTTTCGAGGGGCAGATCGTCGGTGACGCGTATGCCATCGTCACGCGGGGCGACCTCGAGATCCACTTCTTCGCGCACCCTGAAGTGGAGGCCGCCACGTCTCATGCGGGCTGCTACCTCCGGGTCGCCGATGTCGATGCCATCTACAAGGCATTCATGACGGCCGGCCTGCCGTCGCGGGGCATCCCTCGCATGGATGTGCTGGAAGACAAGCCCTGGGGAATGAGGGAGTTCGCGGTCGTCGACGAAGACGGCAATCTTCTTCGTGTCGGTCAGGAGCTCTGAGCGCGAGGCTCCTACGCCCTCAGCCGTTCCAGCCCCTCCATCCGAAACTCTGCCAACCTCTCGGCATAGGGATCGAGCGCGTCCTCCGGCCTGCCCAATGGCAGCCCGACCACCACTGCAAATCGCGCCGGCGTCACCTGACCGTGCAGCATCAGCTCGTCGACCAGCGCGAGCAGTGCGCCGCGATGCGTTTCGATCAACTTCGTGGCGCGTGCGTGCTCGTCCTGCAGCAGCGCTTCGATCGGCGCGTTGCTGGCTTCCACGTCGGTGCAGAGGTTGTCGTCGCTGTTGGTGGACACGTCGCTGCGGCCGATGCGCGCGCCATGGCCATAGTGGCGCAGCATGCGGGCAGCCGATTCGGTGGCCTTGCGCAGGTCATTCTCGGCACCGCTGGAGCTCAGCTCGGGCCCGAAGACGAGCAGCTCAGCGGCGCGGCCGGCGAGGCTGGTGCAGATGGAGTCGAGCAGGTTGCGGCGCGACCAGACCTTGCGCGAGGTGTAGGCGTTGTAGCCGCCCTCGAAGCTGGCCACGTGGATCTTGATCTCCTGCGGCGCGCGGCCGAAGAGCAGGGCGTGGACCAGGCCGTGGCCGGCCTCGTGCACGGCCAGCAGCGCGCGGAAGTCGGCGTTGTTGCGTTGGCGCAGGCGGCTGATCTCGAAGGGCGCGGCAATGGCGTGCGACTGGCCGCGCCAATGGGCGATCAGGCTGCAGCCATCGGCCGTGAGGCCCACGCTTTCGCCGGTTTCAGCGCCGCGCTCGAGCGCCCACAGCGCCGCCTTGGCCAGGCCGGTGCCGAGGATGGCGTGCAGCGATGAAAACAGCGGCCGCGTGCCCTGGGCCGGGAAGACGGCGTTCGCATAGATCTGCTCGCGCACGCTGGCGGCCAGCTCGAAGCGCAGGCCGCAGCGCGTTGCAGTCTCGCTGRCATAGCGTGCGCAGTTCTGCTCGATCAGCTGCTCGTACGCACGCCGCGAGAGGGAAGGGTAGATCACATGCTCGTTGCCCAGCCGAGCCACCTGTTCGGGCTTGAAGCGCTTGTTGAGCGCCTGCTTGACGTCGATGACGCTCAACTTGCCGGTCAGCGAGTGGAAGATGTCGGCATCGCTGTCGCAGTCGTCCACGCTGGTGGCGAGATCCGTGTACATCTCGTCGAGGTTGCCGCAGACGAAGACGAGCAGGCGGCTGTAGTCAGTCTCCCATTGCTGCTGGCCGCTCTCGCGGAAGGCGCGCAGGCGATCCTGGATCTGCTCGGGCGACCAGGACATGATCTCCATCAGTGGCTCGTCGAGCTTGAGGTTGCGTTGCAGCTCCTGTGCCTCCCAGCTGCGCAGCTTGAAGCGCCGCTTGGCATCGTCGGCATCGGCGCGTTCGGCGTCGAAGGCGGCCTCGGCGATGGACGATTCGATGTCACCCAACAGCGAGAGCGCGGGCGGCAGGCGGCCGTCGGAGAGCAGGGCCCAGACGTCCTGGTAG
>NZ_JBFUGE010000233.1:0-9082 GCF_056403075.1 Ideonella sp. P3_A4
AGCCGCACATGACGCGCGCCTTCAGGGCTCATCTTGGAACCACGCCGGCGGCCTACCGCCGCGGAACCCGCGGCTGACGTTCAAAAAGGGCGCGTGGCGTTCAAGACGGGCGTCGCTGGCTGCGCGATAAATGCGGCCTCGCCGTTCTACGAAGACATGCCCATGACCGCAATGCGCCGGCCCCTGATGTTGGCCGCCCTGACACTGACCCTGTTCACCGCCCAGGMACGCGCTTATGACGCCGCTGCCTGGCAGCGCGACTACGCCCAGCTGAAGAAGACGCTGGAGCAGGACTACGCCAACCTCGCCTGGTTCGCGTCGCCCGAAGGCGGCGTGAATCTGCCGCGGCTGGACCGCCTGACCCGGCAGTCCTTGCAGGCCGCGCGCAGCGACCGCGAGGCCCGCCAAGCCATCGAGAACTTCGTGAGTGCCTTCAAGGATGGGCACTTGTCGGTGCTGCCCGATCAGGCCGCGCCAACGGGTGCGGCCCTCACGGTGCCGGCCAAACCCTTCGACGCGACCGACCCTGCTGCGGCTTGCGCGGCACTGGGCTTCCTGCCCACCGCTCGCGTGGCCTTCTCGCTGCCGCTGGAGAGCCTGCCTAACTTCCAGCTGATGGGCGACGGCCTGGCGACCGTCTACCGCGCCGGGCTGGCCACCACGGCAAGCGGCCAGAAGATCGGAGTCATCCGCATCCAGAACTTCACCAACCGCGCCTTCCCGGCCAACTGCCCGCAAGGTTTCGCATCGTTGAAGGCCAAGGGTGAGACCATCAACGAATCGACATTGCGCGACGAAGCCGACCACCGCTGGTTCGCTGGCCTGGCCGAGCAGATCACCGCACTGAAAGCCGCCGGCATGACCACGCTGCTGATCGACGTGGGCGGCAACGGCGGTGGCAACGACAGCGGCGACCTGTTCCCGCGGCTGTTGACCGACCAGCCTGTGCGGTCGTCCCGACTACGTATGGCGGCCTCCGCCGCGGCGAGCGCCTATGCCGACGAAAAGCTGGAAGGGCTGGACACGGCGCTGAAGGCCTCGCCAAACGCCGAGGCGCGCGAGGCACTGACCCGTGCGCGCGAGTTCTTCGTGCAGGCCAAGGCCCAGGCCCAGCAGCCCTGCGACATGGCCTGGGTGTGGACGCAACAGCAGCCGTGGACCGGCAAGGGCTGCAAGCGGCTGGTGGACGTGGGCTATGCCGGTGGCTTCGCGCCCACGCTGTCGCGCGGTGCGTTCGGCGACCAGAACATCGCCTACCGGTTGTCCTACCCGTCCAGCGCCGACGATCTCTGGGCCATGTGGACCGGCCCACTGTACGTACTGACCGACGGCCGCACATACTCATCGGCCGAGATGTTCACGGCCGTCGTGCAGGACAACCATCTCGGCAAGACCGTGGGCGCCAAGACTGGCGGCTGCGGCTGCGGTTTCATGAATGGCGACCGGCCCAAGGTGCTCGCGCATTCGCGCCTTCGCCTGCGCATGCCTGATTGCATGCGGCTGCGTGCCGATGGCCGCGACGAGGTGGCCGGCATTGCGCCTGACCTGCCGGTGCTGGCAACCGAAGGCGAGGACAGCCGCCAACACGCAGAGCGGTTGCTGGAAACCGTCGCGGCCGAGGTGTTGGCGCGTTAGGTTGGCGCGCGAGACTTGCACCATCGGGCGTGTCGATCAGCTCGCGCACGATGCGCTCGATCGCTTGCCCGTGGGGGCCAGGCTTCATGATGCCCGCCCGCCCGCCCGCCCGCCCGCCCGCCCGCCCGCGTGTCCGCGTGTCCGCGTGTCCGCGTGTCCAGTCGCCGCCTCGGCGCGTTCAGCGCGCCGAGGCGATGTGTTCGATCGCGGTGCGCACGTCCTGCGTGCTGATATTGCCGCCCCCGGTTCCGAAACGCTTCTCGACGTCGTCCAGCACCACGAGGCCTTGTTCGTAGCGTTGCTTCGCCGCCGGCTTGGCACCCAGGGCTTGCAGGGCCTGGCCGAGGTGGTAGAGGTTGGCGCCGTGGGTGTAGAGCGGGTAGGCGTCCTGCTTTGCCCCGGCAGGCAGGCCATCGAAGAGCTCCACCGCGACCTGCAGGCGCTGCCGCGCGTCCGCCGTGTCGCCGGTGGCGATGAGTGCCGCGCCGAGCTGGCCGAGGCAGTGGGCGCGCTCGAACCGGTAGCGTGCATTGGCAGGATCGGCTTCGCCGAGCCTGTCCCAGATGGCGAGTGCCTTCAGATGCCGGTCGCGAGCCTCGGCCGGTTGATTCAGGCGAATGAGGGCCCGGCCCACGTCGTCGCTCATCGCGGCGACGCGGGCCGCGAGCAGCGCGTCTTCCGGCTTGGCCGCCAGTGCGCTTTCCAGCAGCGCGACGCCCTGGCTGAAGGCGTCGTAGGCGAGCTTCGCGGTTTCAAGCGTGGTGTCGCGTTCGAGGTAGCGATCGCCGAGTTGCGAGTAGTGGCTGCTGAGGTAGAGCTGCGCCTGCCGCTGGTTCGGATTGAGCGCGAGGACGCGGCGCAGCAGCTCCGCGGCCTTCTCTGACTCCACCATGAAGTCGCCCATCGTGTCGGCGCCTTGCATGGCTTGCGCACGCTGGCCGCGCGTCGTCGCGAGCAGCATCAGGTCGGCTTCGTCGTCCGGGTGCGCATCCGAGAGCTTTTGCGCAATGGCCACGGCTTTCTCGGCGGCGGCCAGTGCGGCGGCCGATTCGACGCGCATCGCCAGCAGGCTGGCCTGGCTCTTGTACAGGTTCACCAACTGGCGCTGCGCCGGTTCGTCCACCATGCCTTCGAGCAGCGCGACCCCGCGGGCGTAGCTCTTCAATGCACCGTCCGGGTCGCCGAGGTTGGAGGTGAAGGCCTGGCCCTGGATGTCGCCGATCTTGTGGTAGGCGGTGGCCAGCTCCACCCGCAAGGCGGGGTCGCCGCTCGACTCGGCGCTCAGTTCCTCGAGGTACTTCAGGGCGTTCTGCACCAGCAACTGGCGCGCCGGCGTGGCACCCGCCAGCTTGACGATGGCATCGTGCACTTCGAACATGAAGCTGTTGGCCAGCCGCCGCACACTCTGCGCGTGGTGCTCCGCGCGTTCGCGCTGCTGTCGGGCCTGCACTGCCTGGTAGCTCGCCACGCCCATGCCCGCGATGAGCGCGACGTTCGCGAACAGCACCGCGCCCGTCACCGCCTTGTGGCGCAGCAGCAGCCGACCAACGCGATAGCTGAAGGCGCCGCGGCGCGCCTGGACCGGCAGGCCTTCGAGGTGCCGKAAGATGTCGTCGCCCAGCGCTTCGGCTGAAGGGTAGCGGTGATCGGCCTGCTTGCGCAGCGCCATCATCACGACCGCATCGAGATCGCCCTGCAGCTGGCGCCGAAGGGGGCGCGACAGCATCTGGCCCGCCGCATCGAGCGCGCGGCTGGGCGGCAGCGGTTCGGTGTCGCAGATGGCGCGGGCAAGGGCATAGCCCTCGCCGGTGGTGTCGCCGTAGGGGCTGGCCTGCGTGAGCAGCCGGTACAGCACCACGCCCAGCGCGTAGATGTCGCTGGCCGGCTTGGCGGCTTCGCCGCGCACCTGCTCGGGGCTGGCGTATTCGGGCGTCAGCGCCCGCTGCGCGGTCGCCGTGACCGCCGGATCGTCGGCCGGCCCGATGCGCTTGGCGATGCCGAAATCGACCAGCTTCACCACGCCCTGGGCCGTGACGAGGATGTTGCTGGGCTTCAGGTCGCGGTGCACCACGCCTTGCCGGTGTGCGTACTCCACCACCTGGCACACGGTGCGGAACAGGCGCAGCCGGTCTTCGATGCCGAGTTCGCGCGATTTGCAGTACGCGTCGATGGGCTGGCCGTCGACGAACTCCATCACGAAGTAGGGCGATCCGTCGTCTGCCAAGCCGGCATCCAGCATCTTGGCGAGGTTGGGATGGTCCAGCGTCGCGAGGATGCGGCGCTCGGCGTCGAAGCGCTGCCGCAAGAACTCCTGGTCGAGGCTTTCGCGCATCAGCTTCACGGCCACCTGCTGCTCGTACTGGCCGTCGGCCCGCTCGCCGCGGTAGACCTCGCCCATGCCGCCGCGTGCGATCAGCGCCACCAGGCGATAGGCGCCCAGCCGGTGTCCGATCCACGCGGGCGTGGACGGCATGCCGAGCGCGTCCAGCAGCTGTTCGCTCGGATGCGAGTCCAGCGGGGTGTCGCTGAGGTCGCTGGCGGCGAGCAGGGATTCGAGTTCGCTGCGCAAGGCGCCGTCGCCATCGCACACGCGGTCGATAAACCCTGGCCGCTCTTCGACCGCGAGCGACAGCCCCTCGGCCAGGAGGCCTTTCAGGCGTTGCCAGGCTTGCGGATCCAGTGCCTGGCTCATGCGAGACCTCCGGCCGGACACGCCGCGTGACCAGGCGCGGCGATTGCCGCCCGACCGTGTAGGGCAGTTGCCGCTGTCAAGGTGAATGCCATGAGGCCCTTTTTATTGCTACGCAAAGTTGTCGATGCGGTACAGCGGAAGATGTTAGCCCGCGCTGGAGGCAGATCTCCTGCGCTGCATAGCGGCTTCATGTCAGCGCTTGGTGAATCTCATTGCCATTTGCTGGTCGTTACACAACGCATGGTGGGGGCGGGAGGCAGCGCGCTCAAACTATGGGAGCGTGCATTGCCGGCGGCTACAACGGTCGTTCATTGACGCTTGGCTGTCTGCCTGCCGGCAGATCAGTGCGAGTGCTGCAAGAACCGCGGGACGGGCAGGTCCAGGCAAACCAGGGAGGGAGCAGCTCACAGCTGCAGGTGCTGGTGCCGGTGAGCCCGCCGAGAAGGTGGCCCGGTTGCGCGTCATGGCGTACCACGGGCCCCAGCTCTGTTTTCGCGACCGGCGCGAGCGTTGCCTTGCACGGCTGATGTATCGCCTGCGCCGCAGCCGCCGGAAGTCTCTCGTCGCGTCCATTGACCAAAGTCACTCCGTGCCCAATGCATCCATCAGGCCTGTGCTGATCTATTTCAGCCGGTGCAGCATTTCGATCCTTCGCATGCCAAGGCTGCGCGCCGGGTGGCTCGCGGCTGTGTGGCTGTCGGTGCTGACGGGTTGCGCCAGTCAGCGCGCGATCCAGCAGCATGAGGCCGCAGCGCCCGGGCGCGGGCCAGACGCGGTTGCCTCCAGCCCCTTGCCGATGCTCAGGGCGGTGGGCGCCGCGGTGCCGACAGACAGTACGTGCCGCGCACACGATCCGACCCCACGAGAGCGGGCCAAGCAGCGCAATGCGATCGACCCGTTGAGGGTGCCGGCGCTGTACACCGAGTTGTTTTACGGCCAGCCCCGCGATTCACTCGCCGCCATCCCGGTGGATGGCATGAGTTTTCGCCGGTACAAGCAGTTCGACGATCCCGACAGCGGCCTGTCCGGCTTCGTGCTGTTGGACGACGCGAGCGGCCATGCGCTGATCCTTTTCAAGGGCATGGACCGGCCGTTTGCCGAGGGAGACGGTTGGGGCGGCGCGCTCACCGATCTGGGCGGTGTGCTCGCGGCCAAGTTCGGCACCGGCAACGGCCAGATCCGCCGCGGCGACGATGCCTACACCGAGGCGCTGTGTGACCAGGCCATCAAATCGATCGAGCTGGTGGGTTACTCGATGGGCTCGCAGATCGCCAACGTCCTCGCCTTGAAATACAGCGCGTTCGCCGTGGTCTTCGGCGACATGGGGCTGGACTCGACGCTTCTCAAGCGCCATGCCCGAGGCGACTTGCCATCAGCGCGCGCACGGGCCCGTGGACACATCGTCTCGCTGTCCTTGAATGGCGATCTGGTGGTCAAGTTGTTCGGCGTGGGCGAGGTCGTGGGCACCGTGGTGAAACTGCCTGGCGTTCTGGTCGGTGTGCTTCACCAGCCGGAGGTTTATGCCAACGCAGCGAATGCGGCGATCCGCGATCGCGACGCCCACCGGGACGAGGCGGCCGGCGCGCCGACGCGTGCAGACGCTGGCGCGGCGCGACCGGACCCGGTCGTCACGCATGGCAACACCGATGACAGCAGTGCCCAGGCCGTCGATGCGCACCACTCGAACGTTCGGCATTGAACCGAAGCGACATCATCCCGAGAACCGCGACATCCTTCGCTTGCCTCGTCAAGGTCAGCAGCACTCACTGACCGATCAGTGGGACATCAATCGCCCCGGCGTTGATGCTGCAGACCCCACTCGCCCATCGCATCGAGCACTGGCACCAGCCTGCGTCCGTAGTCGGAGATCGCGTACTGCGAGGTGATCACCTTGCCCACCGGCACGACCGTGCGCGTGACGACACCATCGGTCTCCAACTCGCGCAGGCTGCGGCTCAGCATCCTTTCGGATGCGCCGGTCGCGCGCTGCAACTCCCCGAAGCCGGCGTCGCCCGTGCGCAGGTGCCACAGGATGCGCGGTTTCCATCGGCCACCGATCACCTCCACGGTGGTCATGACGGGACAGTCACGCATCTTGTCGACGTCGAATGCTTCGGCCGGACTACTTGAACTCGTACTGCTTACATCGATGTCAGTCATTGAAGAGGGAGGCACTCGCCCCGTACAGTTTCTTCGATCCAAACACCCAGGGGTTCTATGTCGAGCAAGTATCGTCGCTTCATGTTGGCCGTGGCTTGCGCGGCCCTGTCGAGCTGCGCTGCCCCCGGTGCGCCGTCCGCCACATTCGATGAACTGGTGGCGCGCTCGGACATCATCGACCTCACGCACACGCTGGACGAGAACTTCCCTTACATCCCCGTGCCCGGCGTCACCTTCGGCTTCGCGCTGGAGCCGATCGCCACGATCGAGAAGATGGGCGTGGCCGCGAATGCCTGGCGCATCCACGAACACCTCGGCACCCAGATCGACGCCCCCAACCACTTCAGTTTGGGCGGACGCAGCCTGGAGGCCCTGGAAGGGCAAGCACTGGTCGTACCCGTGGTCGTCATCGACTTCCGTCGCCAGAGCGCGCTCGACCGTGACGCCGTGATCCAACCCGAGGACATCCTGCGTTGGGAGCAAGAGCACGGCCGCATTCCTGCCAACGCGGTGGTGGCGCTGTACACCGGTTGGGACCGAAAGATCAGGGATAAATCCTTCATCGGCCAGGACGAGAACCACGTGAAGCACTTCCCAGGCTTTGGCCCGGATGCGGTGCGTTTTCTGGTTAGACAAAGAGACATCTGGGGTGTCGCCGTGGACACCATCTCGTTCGACGTCGGCATCGACGGCAGCTACGCGGCGCACCGCGAGTTGCTGGGCGCGGGCAAGTGGGCCTTGGAGGCCCTCAAGGACCTGGACCTGCTGCCACCACAGGGCGCCACGCTGTTCATCGGCGCGCCCAAGGTCCGTGGCGCAACCGGAGGCCCGGCGCGCGTGCTCGCGTTCGTGCCCAAGGCGCCTGCAAGGCCGCTTGCAATGGCCGGCACGTGGAGCAGCGACGGCGTCGAGACGATGTCGGGCGCGCGCAAGACCCACCTGACTCGGTCCTTCCAGTTCGATGCCAAGCGCTGGTCGGTGGAGTTCACCGTGTTCGCCGACGCGCAAGGAAAGGTGCCGCTGGTGCGCGGCCACAACGAAGGGTCGTACACCCTCGGTAAAGCGCTTCCTCTGGCCGAGGCGGTGKAGGCGGACTTTTCCTTCGAGCGACGCACCCTGACGCCCTTGACCGAAGACGTGGCCGCCACCTTGACGGCGGCCCGCTGTGGCGACGCCCCGTGGAAGGCAGGTCAGTCGCAGGACGTCACCCGCGGAGGCTGCGCAGCGTTCCGGGTGCCCTCGGCGAGCCAGTGCTCGCGCGAGTACGACCTGGTCCGGATCGAAGCCGGTCAGCTCCGACTCGGGCCTCGGCCGCAGGACAGCGACCTGTGCGAGCCGCTGCGCCGACCGGCCTACGCCGAGGGTGCCTCCTTGCGTCGGCAGTGACTGTGCGGTCCACCAACCGCGCAGCCATGAAAGGGCCCGTGCCCTCTTTAGCGCAAGTCGGTTTGGCTTAGCGGTCGGCCAAGCAGCGGATCCAGAGCCACCATGGTGCCGCGGACATTCGTTTTCGCTTCGGTAATGACAACCTTGCAAGAAACCGCTTGATGGGGCGCCGTCCCTTGCGTGTTCACGTCCGCTTGGAAACTGCAAGTGGCACCCGGCAACAGCGAGCCCCGATTCGTACAGTCATTGAAGTTCTGGTCGAGAGGGGCCTTGAATTGGCCCAGAAGCTCTGTCGAGACGAAGTGAATCGGCACGGTGCCCGCATTGACGACCACGCACGCGACTTGTTGTTGACTCTCACCTCCGAGAATGGGGCCGGAAGCCAACACGGATGCCGCCTTGGCGGTTCCCGCCATTCCGCACGCCAGGGCAATCCCTGAAAGAATAATGTTCCTACCTTTAGACATTCTGCATACCTCACCTTGGAAAATTAGAGATTGATTGAATTACGTCTAACGGAGATTTGGAGTACGACGCATCTACATGAGAATTTCTCCTTTCTTTTGGACAAAAAAGCCTTGAATGGAGCGCGCGCCGGGAACGCGCCCGTTTGACCGTGCATTCCAGAGAAATCAACCGCGACCAGTCATGCTCGTTCCTGGGCGTTGCTGCTGGACAGGAAGAACGGCCGCTCCGTCCGTGTCGACAGTTAGCGCCGGGCATCGGGATACGTTAGAGCTGCCGCACTTCGTTGTCGCGGCGCGTTTCGACAGGTTTGGATCGATTTCGGACATGAGCGCGATTTCCGCGCCGCCGCCTGCGCCCCCTGAGCTCGCTCGGCAACACGCAAGGCGTGCCCACCACACCTTGTGGCGTCGCGGGCGACGGAAGTTCTTTCTGTCTGTCTCTTCTGCTCGAAGACGTTACCCGACCGCTCCATTCGGTGTGCGCAAGTCCTTGTCGCACAGCGTTTTCGTTCTCAGCGCCCGTATCTGGGATACGCCGTTTCGTAGTTGAGGAACGAAGATCGCGACTCCTATTATTCGCGGACTCGCTGCGGGCATAACGGCAACGCTGCGTGGATTCAATCCAACCTGTGGAGAGCAGCGTGTCCATATCGTTCAACCCCTTTTCAGCCGCATATCACTTCGTCGAACAAAAGGCCTTGCCCGCACTGGATGCTGCGCGCGATACCGTGCGTGATGGCAT
>NZ_JBFUGE010000234.1:0-9073 GCF_056403075.1 Ideonella sp. P3_A4
ATGCCGATCGTCATCAGCTGAGGCAGTTCGGTGCTGATGTGGCGCGCCACGACCGAGGGCACCAGCTCCAGCACCAAGAAGGCSGCACCGGCCTGGGCCAGCGCGGTCGCGTCGTCGAGCAACACCTTCGCGGCGGCGTCGTCACGGCCCTGGACGCGGTAGCCGCCGATCGCGTGCACGCGCTGCGGCGTCAGGCCCAGGTGGGCGCAGACGGGGATGCCGCGCTCGGTCAGGAAGCGCACCGTCTCGGCCGTGTAGCCGCCGCCTTCGAGCTTGACCATCTGCGCGCCGGCGCGCATCAGCGTGGCGGCCGAAGCAAAGGCTTGTTCGGGGCTGGCCTCGTAGGTACCGAACGGCAGGTCGGTGACGAGGAACGCGCTGCGCTTGCCCTGCGCCACGGCGCGCGTGTGGTACGCCATCTGTTCCAGCGTGACCGGCAAGGTGCTGGTCTCGCCCTGGATCACGTTGCCCAGCGAATCGCCGACCAGCAGGATGTCGACGCCGGCTTCGTCCAATACGCGAGAGAAGGTGGCGTCATAGCAGGTCAGCATCACCAGCTTCTCGCCGCGTGCGCTGGCTTCGCGCAGACGAGGCAGGGTCCACGCGGGGCGCGTGGCGCTGGCATCGGGGGCGGGCTGGGGATGGACGCTCATGGGGGAACCGGGAGTTGAACGGGTGCTGCGCTGCAGCACGGGGCGGATTCTGCCTGTAACTGTCAGTGCCYGGGGAAAACCCGCGAATCAACAATCTATGACGCCGCCGCTCACGGAGGCGGTCAGGGCTGCTCGGTGACCTTCAACGTGATGCCCCTGGCGGCCAGGCGTTTGGCGATGCGCTCGGCTTCGGCCTGGTCGCCCACCGGGCCGATCGACAGCGCGTCGCCTTCGGGCGTGCCGACCACGTCCATGCGCAGGCGGCCGCCGGTCTGGCCCATCGCTTCGAGCGCCGACTGCAGCTTGTTCGCCTGGCTTTGCAGCACGGCCGGGTCGCGCAGCGGTGGGCCAACGAGGCGGAACTGGTCGGGCCCGGCCGCAGCACGCGGGTCGCCGGCATCGGCGGACAAGCCGCTGCCGACACGCGGGCCCTTGGTGGGCGTGTCGGCCACCTTCGGCACCGGCAGGATGTCATCCGGCCCTGGCGCTGTGGCCACCGGACCGCCCACGTTCGGCAGTGGCGCCGGCGCTTCGGACCGTGCGGAGACGCTGCCCCGCGGCGGGCCGCCCGTCGCGGGCCGAGCGGATTCAAGCTGTTGCTGCGCCTCGGCCACCGGCGGCAGCGCCAGCTTGCCCCCGCGGCTGGACGGCCACAGCTGCTTCAAGCCCCAGCCAACCACCAGCAAAGGCAGCAGCAACACCAGGCCAGCCAGCGCCAGCCGCGGCCGGCTGGACAGGCGGTGGCCGATCACGCTGCCCAGTTCGACCGCTGCCGAGCGGCCGATCAGCAGCCGCAGCGGCGGTTTCTTCTTGCCACGCTTGAGCGCCACCGTCAGCAGGTGGATCGGCTCGGATTTCGACGCATCCCAGCCCTTGGCGACCGGGATCTGGCGCAGCGGCCACTCCGGCGCGCCGGGCCGCTCGCGCCAGCCCTGCGCCAACGCCAAGGCGACCACCTTGCTGCGCGACAGGCCGGGGATCAGCGACAGGTCGTCGAACATCGGGAAGCGCGGCGGGCCGTCCTGCCCCTCGGGCGGCGGCGGCGAGAACGGCAGGCTGACGACGCCATAGCCGCCCAGTTGACGGCGGTTGATGCGGCGCGCCAGCGGATGGCCGTTGTGCCAGGCCACCACCTGGGCCGCCAGCACCCGCCGCGGCGACGGCAAGCCGTGGCTGCGGCCGGGGTGCGGGGAACGCGCCGGCACATGGGCGCGCGCCGCCGCCGACCGCGTGTGCCGGGTGCGTTTGCGCAATGGTGCTTCCAGCGTGGTCTCGCTCATGGTCCGGATTCGACACCCGCATTCTTCCGGCCGCCGAGGCGCAGGGCAATGTTGTCCCTGCCGTCGTGGCGGCCCAGGCATTTCTGGCCCGCTCGCGGGGCTTGGTGCCAAGCGACGGGCCGGCGGCCGTTCAGAACTCGAGCCACTTCATCGGCACCCCGCGGCGCGCCAGCACTTCGGCCAGACGCTCGGCATCGGCCTGCGTCGGCAACGGCCAGATCGTGACAACAAAGCCTTCAGGTGAGGGCATGATCTGTGCCTGCATCTGGCCGATGGCCGGGCCCAGCAGCTTGTGGATCTGGGCCAGCGTGGCCTCGGCGCCGGCCCGCTTCTTTGAAGGCGGCGACACCAGCGCGAAATGCGGCCCCGCGGGCACGACCACGCTGGCGGCCGGGGCTGGCGCCGGCGCAACGTCAGTCGGCGCCGCGACTGCGGGGCCACCGCGCGCGGTCGGCATCGGCAGCAGCTTCGGCGGGGGCGCCGCCACGGCAGATGCCGGCGACGGACCGCTCGGGCTGACCGCGGACGCCGCTTGGGGGGCCGAGGCCGGTGCCTTTGGCGCCGATGCCGCTGGCGATGGCGCGACGACCGGTGTCGCCGCCACTGTCGACGCGACGCGTGCCACCGGTGGCGCAACCAGATGGGCTGGCGTGGATGCTGCCGCCTGCGGCGCAGCCACCGGCGACAAAACAGGCACGCTGGCAGCCTTCGTGGGAACCGCGGTCACGGCAGAGGCCACCGCCGACGCAGGCATCGCGGCCGAAGACGCAGGCACCACCACAGCGACCGCCGAAGCCGCAGGCGCCGGCACCACTGACGAAGCTGCCACGGGCACGACTGGCGCCGTCGCACGCCCCAGCCATTGGGCACGCAGCCCCCAGCCCGCTGCGCCGAGCACCAGCATCAGCGCGCCGAGCGCCGCCAGCACGCGCGGACGGCTCAACGGACGCGCCCCCCAGATCGCCGAGCCTTCGGGCGCCAGCAGCAAACGACGTGGCAAAGCCCCCGGCGCGACCGGTTCGGTGACCGCCGCGGTCAGCAGGTAGCGGGTTTCGGGCGCGGGCTCGGGCGACGCGTCAGAGCGCTCGACAGCACGTTGCGGCCACTCGGCCGGACCGGGCCGGTAGTTCACCGCGTGACGCTGGGCGAATTCGACCAGGGCCCGGTGTGACAGGCCCGGCACCAGGCTCGGTTGGTGGAACAGCGGCTGCGGCTGGCCACCCGCCTCGGCCGGGCCGTAGGGCAGCGCAATGACACCCAGCCCGGTCACATCGGCCGCCGGCAACCGACGCGCCAGCGGGTGGCGGTGCTGCCAGGCTTGCACCCGGGCCACCAGGCGCCCACTGGCGTCGCCCATGTCGGGGGCTGGTGTGGCGTCTGGCAGCGTCAGGTCAACCATTGAGGCGGTGGGCCGGCGCTTGGGGCTCGGTCCCGCGGGCTCAGCGCAGCGGAGCGACGTTGCGCAGCGTGCGCACCGCCCCTTCGCCGATCGAGGCACCGAAGCGCTTGGCCAGGCGCTCGGCCACGTTTTCGGTGGGCGTGTAGTCGACCACGTCTTCGTAGCCGATCACCTCGCGCGCCACGTAGTCGAGGTTGCCGAAGTGGTCTGCCAGGCCCAGCTTGACGGCCTCTTCGCCGTTCCAGAACAGGCCCGAGAAGATCTCCGGCGTTTCCTTCAGCCGGTCACCGCGGCCTTCGCGCACGACCTTGATGAACTGCTGGTGGATCTGGTCGAGCATCGCCTTGGCGTAGGCGGTCTGCTTCGCGTCGGCGGGCGAGAACGGGTCCAGCATGCCCTTGTTCGAGCCGGCCGTCAGCAGGCGGCGCTCGACGCCGAGCTTGTCCATCAGGCCGGTGAAACCGAAGCCGTCCATCAGCACCCCGATCGAGCCGACCAGGCTGGCCTTGTCGACATAGATCTCGTCGGCGGCCACCGCGATGTAGTAGGCCCCCGAGGCGCAGGTCTCTTCGACCACCGCGTAGACCTTCTTCTTGTGCTTGATCTTCAGGCGGCGGATCTCGTCGTTGATGATGCCGGATTGCACCGGGCTGCCACCGGGCGAGTTGATGCGCAGCACGACCGCCTTGGCGCCTTCATCTTCGAAGGCGCTCTTGATCGACGCCACCAGCTGCTCGGCGTTGGCCTCGGTGTCCACCGCGATCTCGCCACGCACCTCGACCAGCGCGGTGTGCGGACCGGCCGGCGTGTTGGGGTGGCCGCTGCGCTGGGTCGACAGACCCCAGACGATGGCCAGCACCAGGCCGAACCAGCCCAGGCGCAGGCCCAGGTTCCAGCGCCGGGCGCTGCGGCGGTCGCGCAGCAGCTCGGTCGAGACCTGGCGCAGCAAGACCTCCATGCCGGCCAGCTGAGACGCAGGCGCCTCGGGGGAAGGCGCGGGCGCAGGGGCCGGCGGCGGCGGCGCGACCACGGCCGGCGCAGGGGCGGCCAACTCGGGCGCGGGGGGCGGAACAGGCGGCTGCACGGGGTCGTCAGGAAGGCTCATCGAAGACTCGGTGGGGAAAGCGGAAATCGGCGGGCAAGGCGCGGCGGTGTCACTCGAACACAACCGGCCGGATGTCCGGACTAGGATACCAATACACCTGACCGTCGCGCTCCACCACGTCGAGCGCCATCAGATGCTCACCGCGGCAAGGGCCGGCAATGCAGTAGCCGTCAGACGGTTCGTAGGTGGCGCCGTGGATAGAGCAGATGATCCAGCGCTTGTCCAGGTCGAGGAACTCGCCAGGCTGCCAGTCCAGCTCGGTCGGCACATGGGCGCAGCGGTTCAGGTAGGCAACCACGCGGCCGTCGAAGCGCAAGGCAAACGCCCGCGCCGGCTCGCGCCACAGCATCACGTCGAACATCACTGCCTTGCCGCGCTCTTCGAGGTCGGCGCTGGCGCAGACGTGCTGCTCGACCGGTTGGTCAGCCATGGGTCAGCAGCCAGTCGTGCAGCTCGCGGGTGGAGTGGGCGATGAACAGAGGCGACAAGGGCACGAAGGACTCGTGGTCATGGGCGCCGAAGCTGACACCGACCGAGGGCGTTCCGGCGTTGACGGCCATCTGCAGGTCGTGCGTGGTGTCACCGATCATCAGCGTGCGCTCCGGCTCCACACTGAACTCGGCCATCAGCTCCTGCAGCATGCGCGGGTGCGGCTTCGAGAAAGTCTCGTCGGCGGTGCGGCTGCCGTCGAACAGGCCACGCAGCTCGGTCGTCTTCAGCACATCGTCGAGCCCGCGACGGTTCTTGCCAGTGGCCACGGTCAGAAAGTGCTGGCGATCTTTCAGCGCGCGCAGCATCTGCAACGTGCCGGCGAACAGGCTCAGCTCGTGCTGGCTGGCCAGGTAGTGGTGGCGGTAGCGCGCGCCCAGCTCGGGGTAGCGCTCGGGCGGCAGGCCGGGCACGGCGTATTCCAACGCGTCGCGCAGGCCCAGGCCGATCACATAAGCAGCGCGCTGGTCGTCAGGCACGGGGACCTGGATGTCGCGGCAGKCGTTCTGGATGCTGCGCACGATCAGCGCGGTGGAGTCGAACAGGGTGCCATCCCAGTCGAAGGCGATCAGGTCGAAACGGCGGGTACGGGTCATGAATTGTTGTTGTCGGCAAGGCTCGCGAGCAGTGTCTCGCATTCGGGCGGCAGCGGYGCGTTGAGCTCGATGCGTTCCCCGCTGGCAGGGTGGTCGAAGGCCAGGCGGCGGGCGTGCAGGAACATGCGGTCGAAGCGGCAACCGTTCACCAGCCGCCCGGCGGCCAAGGCTTTGTTGAGAGCGAACTCGCCGTACTTGTCGTCGCCGACGATCGGGTGACCCTCATTGGCCAGATGCACGCGGATCTGGTGCGTGCGGCCTGTCTTGATCGTCACGTCCAGCAGCGTGAAGCCGGGTGCCGAACCGGTGTAGTTACCGACCACGCGCACCAGCGAGATCGAACGCTGGCCCTCGCCGTGATCGGCGGCCACGGCACGCACACGTCGTTCGCCCTCGGCGTTCAGATACTTGTGCAACGCAACGTCGATCACCTTCTTGCTGGCCGGCCAGGTGCCGCTGACCAGCGCGGCGTAGGTCTTGCCCGTCTCGCGCTGGCGGAACTGGTCTTGCAAATGGGTCAATGCGCTGCGTTTCTTGGCCAGCAGCAGCAGGCCGGAGGTTTCGCGGTCCAGCCGGTGCACCAGTTCAAGAAATTTGGCGTCCGGGCGGGCCCGGCGAAGTTGCTCGATGACGCCGAAGCTGACACCGCTGCCGCCGTGCACCGCCACGCCGGCGGGCTTGTCGATCACCAGCAGGTGCTCGTCTTCGAGCAGGATCGGGAATTCGCGCGGCGGCACCGTCTCGATGGCCGCGCCGGCATCTGGCGTGGCGACGCGTACCGGCGGCACGCGCACCTCATCGCCCAGTTCGAGCCGGGTGTCAGCGGCGGCTCGGCCCTTGTTCACCCGCACCTCACCCGAGCGGATGATGCGATAGACATGGGTCTTGGGCACGCCCTTGAGCTCGCGCAGCAGGAAGTTGTCCAGTCGCTGGCCGGCGGAGCCTTCGTCGACGGTCAACCGCCGGACTTCAGGCGCGGCGGGCGGCGGCGCCTGGACCGGCGCCGGTTGCGCTGCGGGTTTGGGCGCCGACGGGCGTGCCGGTTTCGGCGCCGCGGTCTTGGCGCGGGTGGGGGTGGCGGCCACCTTCGATGACGGCCGCGTGACACGGCCTGCCGGCGCGCGGCTTTTCGCCTTTATAATGGTCTGCGCCACGATAGAGCCGTAAGTGCTTGATTTTCAAGAGTTTACCCGGGCACAGCGGGTCTGAGGTGGTGGCGGGCGGTGATTGCGCCCGTGAATTTCAAGGTGATGCAACACGCTCACCGCGCTGTGGGATGGCGGGCTCCAAAGTGGCCGCCGGTCGTGGCGCCGGGCGTGGCAGAGAAACATTCGGATGTGCCGCCCCGCGATATTGCGGGGATCCACCAAGGTTTTTGGCACGAGGCGATCGGCGCGACCCGCTCGAACGCCTCGACGCCAGCGACGACAACAAAAAGCGCCGTTCGCGCATGAGCTTCCCCCACCCCCCTGGTCTGCTGACCCTCGGCCCCGGCGTATTGCTGCCGGTGTGGCCCAGGTTCATGGCAGACCTGCGCCCGGCATTTTTTGCCGGGTGGGGTTCGGGCTGGGCTTGCGCCGACGCCGCTGCTGTGTCGCCGCACGCGCCAACGCTGCCTCGCTGAAACCGCCAACAGCGGTTCGAAGCAGTCCAGGGCGATTCCTTCTTCCGGCCGCCGTCGCTGTTTCTCGTGCATCGGTCGAGGCGTGAGCCGGCCTGCTCCAAGCGGGTGGCTTGTCGCCTCACAGGCTCGCGCCTGTCCCACGGGACGGGTGCGTGACGAGGAGTGCACATGAAACGTATGTTGATCAACGCGACGCAGCCGGAAGAGCGGCGCCTCGCGATCGTCGACGGCCAGAAGCTGCTCGATTTCGAAACCGAGATCGAAGGCCGCGAGCAGCGCAAGGGCAACATCTACAAAGCGGTCGTGACGCGCGTCGAGCCCTCGCTCGAAGCCTGTTTCGTCGACTACGGTGAAGACCGCCACGGCTTCCTGCCGTTCAAGGAAATCTCGCGCACCTACTTCAAGGAAGGTGTCGGCGTTCGTGACGCCAAGATCCAGGACGTGATCTCGAACGGCCAGGAACTGCTGGTCCAGGTCGAGAAAGAAGAGCGCGGCAACAAGGGCGCGGCGCTGACCACCTTCGTGTCGCTGGCCGGCCGCTACCTGGTGCTGATGCCCAACAACCCGCGTGGCGGTGGCGTCAGCCGCCGCATCGAGGGCGAAGACCGCGAAGAGCTGAAGGAAAACCTCGACCAGCTCGAGTACCCCAAGGGCATGAGCCTGATCGCCCGCACCGCCGGCATCGGCCGCTCGGCCGCCGAGCTGCAGTGGGACCTGAACTACATGCTCAAGCTGTGGGACGCCATCGACGGCGCTTCCAAGGGCGGCAAGGGCGCCTTCCTGATCTACCAAGAGTCGTCGCTGGTGATCCGTGCGATCCGCGACTACTTCACCTCGGATGTCGGCGAGATCCTGATCGACACCGACGACATCTTCGAGCAAGCGCACCAGTTCATGAACCACGTGATGCCGGAAACGGCCAATCGCGTGAAGCGTTATCGCGACGATGCGCCGCTGTTCAGCCGCTTCCAGATCGAACACCAGATCGAGACCGCGTTCAGCCGCACGGTGAACCTGCCGGCCGGCGGCGCGATCGTGATCGACCACACCGAAGCCCTGGTCTCGGTCGACGTCAACTCGGCGCGCGCCACCCGTGGCGGCGACATCGAGGAAACGGCGACCCGCACCAACCTCGAAGCCGCCGACGAAATCGCCCGCCAGTGCCGCCTGCGCGACCTGGGCGGCCTGATCGTCGTCGACTTCATCGACATGGAAGAGTCGAAGAACCGCCGCGAGGTCGAACAGCGCCTGCGCGACGCACTGCGCCAGGACCGGGCCCGCGTGCAGTTCAGCTCGATCTCCAAGTTCGGCCTGCTCGAACTGAGCCGCCAGCGCCTGCGTCCGGCCCTGAGCGAAGGCAGCCACATCACCTGCCCGCGCTGCAACGGCACCGGCCACATCCGCGACACCGAGTCTTCCGCGCTGCAGATCCTGCGCATCATCCAGGAAGAGTCGATGAAGGAAAACACCGCCGCCGTGCATGTGCAGGTGCCGGTGGAAGTGACCTCGTTCCTGTTGAACGAGAAGCGCACCGAAATCACCAAGATCGAGCTGCGGCAGCGCACCACCGTGCTGCTGGTGCCCAACAAGCACCTGGACACGCCGAACTACAAGCTCGAGCGCCTGCGCCACGACGACCCGCGTCTGGAGAACCTGCAGGCCAGCTACACGATGATCGAAGAGCCGGACGACGAGGTCTCGATCTCGCGCCGCGAAAAGGCCAAGCCCAAGCAGGAGCCGGTGATCAAGGGCGTGCTGCCCGACCAGCCGGCCCCGGTGGCCCCGCCGCCCGCTCCGGCGCCCGCGCCGGTTGCCGCCGCGCCCGCCGCACAACCGGCCGCCAAGCCGCAGTGGGCCAGCACCCCGGCCGCTGAGCCAGCTGGCGGTGGCTTCTTCGGCTGGCTGAAGAAGCTGTTCGGCATCGGCG
>NZ_JBFUGE010000235.1:0-9041 GCF_056403075.1 Ideonella sp. P3_A4
CCTCTGCCCATTCGAAGAGGATGGTCATCGTGCCCAGCGTCGAGGTCATCGCCCAGGTCGTCTCGCCATGCTCGACGAAGTCTTCGGGGCCGCGGCGTCGCTGCATGCTGGCGCAATGCCGCAGACGCCTCGACGCTCCCGCCCAGTGCTGGAGCTTGACGTCAACGGGCAGCCACATTGCAATCGACGACGCTGCTTGCGCGTTCATTAGAAGTCCCCCTGAATTGCAGTAGGCTTGAGTCTCCATCGCCGCGGGTGCCCAAACAAGCTATCCACTTGGGTAGGTGGGTGGCAAAAAAGCAATAACTTCTGCACGACAGGTGCGTATGCAGTTACTCCAGAAATACTTGGACATCAGTCAGTCGCCTGACCAGGACAGCTTCCGGCGGCGGCTGATTGCCTTTGCCCACTACATGGACTTTCCGCTGGTGAGTGCAGTGCTGATGTCCAACCACGCCCGGGCGCTGGAGGAGTACTCGCCCTACGTGGGCAACCGACCCACCGACTTCCACAGCGAGTCGGTCGATACAAAAAACGTGACGACCGACCCGGTGCTGGCCCGTTTGCGCCAGCGGGGTGTGCCCTTCTACTACGACCAGAAGTTCTATGTCGACAACGGTGCGCCGGAGCTGTGGGAACACGCTGCGCCTTGGGGTTTTCGCACCGGCATCTGCGTGGCGCTGCAACTGTCGGACGACAAAACCTTCCTGCTCGGGCTGGACCGCGAACGCGATCTGCCGACCGACGAGAAGGACCTGACGCGCATGCTGGCCGACTTGCAGTTCCTGGCTGCGCATGCACAGGATGCGGCATGCCGATTGCTCTTGCCTGCGCATATCGAAGCGGCCAAACCCAAGCCCAAGCTGACGCCCAAGGAGCGAGAGATCCTGCTGCGGGTGCTGGAGGGCAAGTCCAACTGGATCATCGGGCAGCTGATCAACGTCAGTGAAAACACGGTGAGGTTTCACCTGAAGAACGTCTTCAAGAAACTAGATGTTTCCTCGCGCGTGGTGGCGGCCACCAAGGCGAGTTCACTCGGTATTCTCTGAAGACACAGCGGGGACATGCCCTGCTGGCAAGGTCGCTCCAGAGCGGCCATGACGGCAAAGATGGCGGCGCTCAGCGCCTACCCGACGGGTGGGCTATCCGGCCCCTACCCGGTTGAGTAGGTGGCGAGGCGAACTCTTCTTTGTTGAAATTCCGTCATTGATTGAGGACGTTGTTGAGGAGTACCCCATGTTTGATTTCCTGCTGGCGCTGTTTGGCCTGTGCGACTTCCCGTATGGGGGCGGCTGAACCCAAAGATTGACGCATTGACGCGATTGCTGAGGGGCGCTGAAGCGCACCCTCGACAGGCGATCAACAACTTCCACCGACTCTGACGAGTCGGCCGAACCAGATCCCTCCACAACCGGCGTCGAGCCTTCGGGCAAGAGTTGGTTGACTTTCAAGGTGCCGGTGGCTTGCTGCCGGCACCCTTTTTTTTTGTGAGGGGGTTCTCGCCGCCGATGCGCCTTTCGGGTCCGCGTCGGCCGGCTGCTGCGAAGGCTTGGGGGCCAGCGCGTGACGCTCGTGAAGTTGTCACAGACACCGGTGAACATCGCAGCCAGCGATGTGACGCCGTAGCTGGTTTGCTGCAGAGGAGAACGGGGACGGACTTCCGACGTTGAGCATCGGCCTTGGCCACGAGCCAGGCGCATCGGTGCGCCCGGGGTTTTCTTTCTTAGCCGTTGTTGGGACTGTGATGAAAAGAAGAAGCTTGGTTGTAAACGGTGCCGCGCTTGCGGCTGCCGGTTGGATGGCGCCGCTGCGCGCGCAGCCGTCGGTCATCAAGTTCGGCCAGTCGGCCTCGCTCAGCGGTGGGCAAGCCGGCTACGGCAAGGACGTGCGCGACGGCATCCTGGCCGCGTTCAACGCCGCCAACAAGGCCGATCCGAAGGGCCCGCGCTTCGAGCTGATGACGCTCGACGATGCCGGCGACAAGGAGCGCTGCAAGGCCAACGTCAAGCAACTGGTCGACTCGGGCGTCACCGCCTTGATCGGCTTGACCAGTGGCGCTGCCGCCGAGGTCTGCCTGCCCTTCGCCGAAGAGCAGCGCGTGGTGGTGCTGGGCACCGCCAGCGGCAACATGGGCATCCGCGACGACAAGTGGACGATGGCCTACCACGTGCGCACCGGGTACGACGACGAGTACCAGCGCATGCTGTCGTACATCAAGAGCTTCAACATGCAGCGCCTGGGCTACGTGCACCTGAAGGACACGTCGCCCGCCAACCAGGCAGCGATGACCAAGGCGTTGAAGGCGGTGGGCCTGGAGATGACGGTCAGCGTGCCACTGGACCGCAACGCGAAGAGCTTCGACGCCGAAGTGCGCAAGCTGCTGGACGCACGCCTGGACTGCGTGCTGTTCACGACCAACGCCCAGCCGGTCCTGGACATCATGTCGGGCATGGCGGTGGGGGGCTACCCCGGTTTCCACTTTGCGTCGTCCTTCGCCGGACAGACCTTGATCGACGCCATGGCCAACAAGGGCCGCAGCGTGATCATGAGCCAGGTCGTGCCGCGCCCGGGCTCGGTGTCGGCCCAGGTCGTCAAGCGTTGCCAGGAAGACCTGGTTGCGCTCGGCGGCGGTGCCCGCATCGGCTTCACCAGCCTGGAAGGCTACATCGCCGGCCGCGTGGCGATCGAGGCGGCCAAGGCGGGCTCGGCCAAGAGCGGCAGCCAGCTCAGCCGCAGCCGCTTCCAGGAAGCACTGTCCGAGCTCAACGTCGACCTGGGCGGCTACCGCGTGCATTTCACGCCGCAAAGGCTCGACGGCTCGCATTTCGTCGACGTGGTCGCGATCGACCGCACCGGACGGATCATCGGTTAGGGGCGGCGTTCGTCACGCCGCCAGGTCCCGCGCAATCCAGTGCTTCGTTGCCCATGGATTGGGTGGCTGAAGCACTGATCTTCACCCACCCAAAGATGGAGCACGAACCTTGATGACGAAGCTGAAGTTCTCTCTTCTCGCCTGTGCATTCGTTGGATCCTGGATCAGCGCGCAAGCCCAGACGGCGCCATTACCGGCGGCTGCGGGAGAGGACCCTCAGGGGCGCGTGATCAAGGTGGCGGCGCAGATTGCCGATGAGCTGGCCCAGCTGTGTCCGGTGTCCGACGCCRCTGACCAGACGGCCTTCGACAGATGCCGCAGCGGGTTGTTTCGCGACTCGCAGTTCAAACGCAGCCTGCAGAACTTCGTGCTGTGGGGACGCCAGCGCGACCCGGCCGCCAAGCTGTCCGACACCAAGCTGACCCAGTTCGGTCCCGACGTGCTCGCCGGCATGTACGTGCCGCTGTTCATGTTCAACGGCCAGTTCAGCGTCAACTATGTCGAGCGTGAAGGGCTGTACCAGATCCGCCTGGAAACGGCTTTCCGCAACGGGCTGACGCCGGGCCAGTTCCCGTACCCCTTCTGGCACGACAACGAGAAGTGGGGCATGTACGAAAAGGCCAACGACCTGATCCTGTGGTGGGACGTGAAGACCGACCGGGTCAAGGTCGCGCAGTTCACCGTCTTCGGCTCCCACCCGCCGATCCAGGCCAGCGCCCACGTGACACCGCCCAAGTTCGACGGCCAGTGGCGCTGGACCGATGCCCAGGGCCGCAGCCAGCCGACAGTCACGGTGTTCGACGGCCTGATGCGGCAGGACAACCCCTACCTCGGCAAACTGGACACCGCCTACAAGAGCCTCGCCCTGCGCCTGYGCGAAGGCCAGTGCATGGACTGCCACGTGCCGAACAACCCCGACGGCATGAAGCGGCTGGTGCTGCTGCAGACGCCGATGCATGCAGCGGCTGAGATCAAGCGGGTGATGGACTCCGTGCGCAAGGACCGCATGCCGCGCGACGAACTCGGCATGGAAAACCCGCTCGATGCCCACACCAAGGAAGCCCTGCTGAACGAGGGCGCGGCCTTCGAGCGCCTGGTGGATCTGGCCAGGCAGTGGGAAGCGGGCCAATCGGCTGCCGCACCGGCTGCCGTGAAGCCGGTGGCCCCGACCACCCGATCCGATGTGACGGCAAGCGTGAACTAGGCCGGCGCCCTTCTGGGCAGGCGCCGCATTTGGGGCCCTGCTGCCGCCCGGGCATGACGGCGGCAGGGGCTTGGCTGCGCGGGTTGCTGCTCGGGCGCGTGGTGGCCACACTGGTGGACACCACGCGCCGCACAGGCGCGCGCCACCAGACGCACCACGCACGCGCAGGAGGCCTCCATGATGCAGAGCAGCCCGCAAGCCACGACCGATCCGATCACCTTCCTGAAGCCCCTGGACCCGGGCCGCGTGAACACGATGGACCCGGTGGAGTTGCACTACTGGTGCCTGGAACTGAGCTGCACCGAAGAGGTGTTGAGCCAGATCGTCGACGAAGTCGGCGAGCACGTGGCGGCGGTGCGTGAGCGGCTTTTGTCCCACCGATGACGGACGACACCGGCGGCTGAGGTGACCACACCCGCCATCGCTGGCCGGGGCAGGCTCTAAACTCTTCGGCGTCGACCACGCTGGCGGGCGTGGCCCGCTTCCTGCGTGGCGCCAGCCTGCCGCCAAACCAGGGAGAGATAGACCCATGACCGACCGCCTGTGCCAGGCCGGTGCGCGCCCTTTTGTCCGCCACCTTTTCGCCGCCACCGCCCTGCTGACCATCGCCGCCGCGGCCATTGCCGACGACGGCATGTGGACCTTTGACAACCCGCCGATCGACCAGGTGCAGCAGCGCTACGGCGTCACGCTGTCGCCGTCGCTGCTGAAGCACCTTCAGCATGCCGCTGTGAACTACGGCGCCTCGGCCTCGTTCGTCTCGGCCAACGGCCTGATGCTGACCAACCACCACGTGGCGCTGGGCTGCATCGAGCAACTTTCCAGCGCCAAGCGCGACTTGGTCAGCCATGGCTACGCCGCGGCCTCCGCCGCCCAGGAGCTGCGCTGCCCGGGCGGCACAGCACGCGTGCTGCATTCGACCGAGGATGTGACCGAGACCGTGCGCCAGGCGATAGCCAGCGGCAGCAACGACGAGCAACGCAACGCGTTGCGCAAGGAAGCCATTGCCGGCCTCGAAAAGCGCTGCGGCGATGCCAAGATCGGCCGCCGCTGCGAGGTGGTGTCGCTGTACAGCGGCTCGCTGTTCCATCTCTACCGTTTCAAGGAGTGGGACGACGTCCGGCTGGTCTTCGCGCCCGAGTTCCAGGCGGCGTTCTATGGCGGCGACCCGGACAACTTCGTCTACCCGCGCTTCGCCCTCGACTTCGCGCTGATGCGGGTCTATGAAAACGGCAAGCCGATTGCGTCGCCGCAGCACCTGACGCTGGCCGACAAGCCGGTGGCCGAGGGCGACGCGGTGTTCGTGATCGGCCACCCGGGCCGCACGGACCGGCTGCAAACCCTGGCGCAACTGCAGACCAACCGCGAGGCCGTGCTGCCGCTCCAACTGGCCAGCGCCGAAGCGCAGCAGACGCTGCTGCACGCCTACTCGAAGCGGTCGCCCGAAGCGGCGCGCCAGGCGGTGGACCGGCTGTTCGGCACCGAGAACTGGCTGAAGTCGATGCGCGGCGAGTTCGCGGCCTTGAACGACCCGGCGGTGATGGCGGCCAAGCAGGCCGACGAGGCGCGTTTCCGTGCTGCTTACGCCGAGCGGGGCCTGAAGGACGATCCCTGGGCCGAGGTGCAGGCGGCCACCGGCCGCCACGCCGCCAAGGCCAAGGAGCTGTGGGCGGTTGGCTATGGCTACAAGACCTTGTTCGCCCACGCCGGCAACCTGGTCGAGCTGGCCTACGAACGGCAACTGCCCGAGGCGCAGCGGCTGGTGGCGTTTCGCGATTCCGCGTTGCCTGACGTCGAGCGCAAGCTGACGGCTGATGCGCCGTTGTACAAGGACCTGGAAGTCGCGCGCCTGGCGGGCCAGTTCCGCGAGGCGTTGACCCTGCTGGGCGCTGAGCACCGCTTCGTCAAAACCGTGCTGGGCAGCGACACGCCAGAGGCGGCCGCCGAGCGCTGGGTACGCAACAGCCACCTGGACGATGTGGCCGTGCGTTTGGCGCTGATGGCCGGTGGCGTCAAGGCGATCGAGGCGTCGGACGACCCGCTGGTCCGCCTGGCGCGCGAGGTCTACCCGCTGCGGCGCGAACTCGCGCGCTTCAAGGAAGAGCAGGTCGACACGCCTGTCCAGCAGGCAGCCGACCGGCTCGGCCAAGCCCGCTTCACGATCTACGGCCGCAACCTGCCGCCCGATGCCACCGGCACGCTGCGGCTGTCTTACGGCAAGGTTGCGGGGTACGAATCGCGCGGCTGGGTCACGCCGTGGAAGACCACCTTCGGCGGTCTGCTGGCCCGCGCCGACGCTTTCGACGGCAAGGAGCCCTTCGATCTGCCACCGGTCATGCAGAAGGCGCGCGCCAAGCTGGACGCCCGTGTGCCGCTGAACTTCGTCACCACCGCCGACATCATCGGCGGCAACTCCGGCTCACCGGTGGTGAACCAGCGCGGCGAACTGGTCGGGCTGATGTTCGACAGCAACCTGGAAGCATTGGGCGGCCGCTTCGTCTACACCGACGCCCAGGCCCGCTCGATCGCGGTGCATGCGCAGGCCATCGTCTACGCGCTGGAGCGGGTGTACGGCGCTGAGCGGGTCGCGCGCGAGTTGCAGGGCAAGGCGGCGGGCGCAGGCGGTCAACCGACTGCTTCGCACGCCGCTTCCAAGCCTTGAGGTGGATGGGCCGCGTGCGGCCCATCTGGTCACGCCCGGGTCTGACGATCCTGACCCGGGCCCTGCGTGCGTCACTGCTTGGTGTAGGGCAGGCCGTACAAGCCTTGGTTGCCGGCCGTCAGGTCGAGGCCGAGGCCCTTGACTCGAACGACTTGTCGGCCGACATAGCCGCCCAGGGGCACGCTCTCATAGCGCAGGGTGTTCTGCTTGTCGAATTGGCGTAGCTTGCCCTCGGTGCCCACCCAGACGTTGCCACTGGCGTCGCCCGCCACCCCGTCGATCGGGGCGGTGGCTGCGGGCCAGCCCTTCACTTCGACATAGGCTCCGTTCTGGAAGGCCATCTCGTGCACAAGTCCTGCATCGTCGCCGACGAGCAGGTGCGGGCCGGCGACGCGCTTGGCCGAGGACATGGCGGTGCCGTGGAAGCCTTCGATGGTCGTGTCCAGTGAGCGCGTCACGCCGTCATACACGTAGGGCTTCCCGTCGGCGGCTAGGCACGTGTACTCCAGCTTGCCGTCGCCATCGAGATCACCGATCGACAGGTCCTTCGGGTCCCCGCCCACGCCTGAACTCCATCGGATGTTTCCCGTGGCCGCGTCGAAGACGAAGATGGCACTCGTCGAGCCGCCCAGGAATTCGACCTTGCCATCGCCATCGATGTCGGCGGCTGCCACGGTGTCGAAGCTCCAGGCTTGGTCGTGGTAGGCGGAGGCCGTCCGGACAAAGGCGTTCTTGCGGGTGAACTTGTAGGCTTCGAGGGCGCCGTTATACCCGTGGTCCGTTGCGATGAGGATGTCCGGACGGCCATTGCCGTCGACGTCGCCCAGGCGGATGTCGCGGATCCCCAGCGTGCTCTCGCCGTCTCCCGTCGGGCCGGACACCGCTCGCACGGCCAGGGTCCGGCTGTCCAGCACGATGATGCGGCCGCCGCCGTCGAAGCCGTTCGAGCCTCGTGAAGCGAAGACGATCTCGTCGATGCCGTCGCCGTCGAGATCGCCGGCCACGGGGCCTATGAAGGGGCCGACTAGGTCGAAGTTCTGCCAGTCGATGTGCTTGGTGGCCCAAGTGGCCACATGCAGGAAATCCGGACCCGTGCTGGTGGCACCCGCGCCCCACAACAATTCGGAAATGCCGTCACCGTTCACGTCGGTCACGAGCATGTTCGTCACACCGTGGTCTGGGTTGTCGATCTTTCCGATCTCCACCCGGCTCGTCGTGTCGTACGCATGGACCGATCCCCATTGCCCATCGCCCACCAGCAGCTCCCGCACGCCGTCACCGGTGAGGTCGGCCAACTGCAGGGCGTCGATGTCCGATCCGGCCTGCAAGACCCACTTGCGCTGCTTCGTCTCAACGTCGTAGGCCGTGATGACACCCGCGCCGCCGGCGGTGATCAATTCGTCGCGGCCGTCAGCGTCGATGTCGCCGGTCACCAGGTAGTCGCCGAAGCCGGTCGCGCGGCTCCACTGCGGTTTCCTGGCGGCACTGTCGATGACCTTCCCCGCATTCGTGACGATCTCGATGGCGGCGTCGTCATCCATCTGGCCCAGGGCGATGCGCGATCCGCCGACGTTGGCCAGCGACCACGCGGCGTACGCGGGGCCGTGCGCGTACAGCATGTCGTCCACGCAGATCGAGATGAATTCGTCGGCACCGTCGCGATTCAAGTCGCCCGTCGCGAAAGCCCGCAGGCCGTCGTGCCCGTTGCCGCATGGGCTGCTGGCGATCTCTCGAATTTGCTTGGAGGCCGCGTCGTACTGGATGAGGGTTCCATCCTGCAAGGCGACGACGATGCGCTGTTCGCCCGCGATCCTGACGACCGAGAGATTGACGATCGGTGACGCAAATTCTTCCGAGGCGAACGTCTGCTTCAGGCCATCGGACAGCGAGGTCGACGACTTGCTCAAGGCATACCAGTAGCTGCCGAAGGTCAGGCTGCTCGCGGTGGCATAGACCTCGGTGGACCCGGCCACCGTGGCGGCGACAAGGCCTTGGGCGCCGATATAAGTGCCGAAGGAGAGGTAGGACCACGTCGGTCGCACGGCTGATGCAGACGCCGGTGACACGCGTGGCGGCACCGAGGCCTTGGCCGTGGGATGCGCGCGCGGCCACTCGATCTTCTGGTAGGTCAACGGATCAACGCCGACGGGTGTGACCGATGGGGCAGTGGCCCGGCTACCTTGATGACCAGGTGCGGCGGATGCTGCCGCGCACAGAACGGCTAGGCCGATGGCCCCCGCCGTCGCGATGAGTCGTTGTTTCTGCATGGAAACTCCCTCGAATGCCCTTGAATGAGTCAGTCA
>NZ_JBFUGE010000236.1:0-9009 GCF_056403075.1 Ideonella sp. P3_A4
CTGCCGGCGATGAACGGTGTGCCTTGGTGGTTCTGCCAGGGCCAGCCCGGCTTCGACAACGCGCCGCTGCAGAGTGTGGACCCCGGAGGCGAGATCAGCGCAGCGATTGCGCGCGAACGCGTCATCGGCTGCGTGGTCCACATCGCCGCGTCCAGCCCACAGCCCGGCCTCGTGCAGCATGGCTTCGGCCAAGGGTTGATCATCGGTGAGGCCGGCGGCGGCCGCAGCGCCGAAGTTCAAGCGGTGGCCGACCTGTTCACTGGCGCTGGCTTCGAGGTCACGCACTCCGACAACGTCCGGCGCGACATCTGGTTCAAGCTCTGGGGCAACCTGAMGATGAATCCCGTCTCAGCGATCACTGGGGCGACTGTCGACCGCGTGCTGGGCGACCCACTGGTGCGAGCCTTCTGCACCGCGGCGATGACCGAGGCGGCCGAGGTGGGCGCGCGCATCGGTTGTMCGGTCAACCAGTCACCCGAAGACCGGCACGCGATCACGGCCAAGCTCGGGACGTTCAAGACCTCGATGCTGCAAGACGTCGAAGCCGGACGGCCGATCGAGCTGGACGGCATCGTCGGGGCGGTGCGCGAGATCGCGCAGCGGGTGGGCATCGTGACGCCGAACATCGACGCACTGCTCGGCCTGGCGCGCCTGTTCGGACGCGTGCACGACCTTTACCCCGAGGCAGACTGATCGCGTATGGGTCGGGGTGCGTGCGGGCCTCAAGCAGCGGCCACGGCCTCGATCTCCAGCAGCCAGGCTTCATCGTAAATGCCGGTGATCACGATGGTCAGCGCTGGCGTGCGACCTTGCAGCAGCTCGTGTCGCACCTCGTAGTTCTCTTGCCGCCAGCGCCGGTCCGACAGGAACACGGTGACCTTGACGAGGTGGTCGAGCGTCATCTCCGCGGCCGCCAGCTGGGCCTGCACATTGGCCCAGGCCAGGCGACATTGGCTCCGAAAATCCGCAGGGACGCGGCCCTCGGCATCGGCCGGCACTTGCCCGCTGATGTAGAGCCAGCGTGTCGCGCCGCGCACCTCGTGTGCCTGGCAGTACGACACCTCGGTTGGGTGGTGCGCCAGGTGTTGCGCAGCCGACAGAGTAGCCACCGATGTGGCCGGCGATGGCGAAACGGCCGAAGCCCCGATCAAGCCCATGGTGGCGTCCCTGCGATTCAACATCCGCCGGACTGTGGCAGCAAGCTGGCACGCGGTGGGCCGACACTTGCGCCTTCTGCGCCGCCCATTTGACGGCGTGACCGCCACTCTTGCCAAACCGATGGACGACAAGGACCGCCATATCCTGCGGCTGCTGAGGGCCGATGCCCGCCTGCCGCTGAAGACCATTGCCGCCGAGGTCGGGCTGGCGCGCAGTTCGGTGCGTGAGCGCATCGCGAAACTCGAGCAGGCCCAGATCATCCGCGGCTACCGCGCCGAGCTGGGCGAGCCGCTGGATGGCGGCGTGCGGGCTTTCCTGCTGCTGCGGCTGCAGCGCACGCCGCTGCCCGCCACCATCCGCCAGATCCTCGCGCTCACCGGCACGCGGCGCTGTTACTCGGTCAGTGGCGAGATCGACCTGGTGGTCGAACTGACGGTCGAGTCGATGGCGCAGCTGAACGAGCACCGCGACACCATCGCCAAGCTCGACGGCGTGGCCGACGTGACGACGATGCCGGTGCTGCGCGTCGAGGCCGAGTAGGGCGTCAACGCTCGGCCAGCCAGGCGCGCAGGGCGTCATCGCGCACGTCGAGCACTTCGAACAAGCCAAGTGCATGCAAGGCGGGCAACGCATCGCTCATGTCACGCTCGACAGTCGCGCGTTCTGCCGTCGCTGTCTGCGGGTCGCACCACAGCCGCGCATTGGCAAGGAACGCGGCGACCGTGCCCTTGCGCAGGGTCACACCGCCGCGTTCGGTCTGGTTGATGTGGTCGGGCAGCACGTCTTCGGCACGCATTGGTTGGTCCTTGTTGAAGAAGATGGGTCCACTGTAGGTCGCACAATCCGGCCTCGCTGCCGCGTGGCGGCCAATCGATACCGCAAATCGGCCATGCAGGCAGACCAACTCGACCTGGCCTTCGCCAACGCCCCCGGCGGCGCGCTGCTGGCAGCCATTCACTCGACACAAGACTCGCCGCGTCTGACGCCGCCGCACCGCCATGCGCGAGGCCAGGCTTTCGGTGCGACCCGCGGCCTGCTGGTGGTGACGACCGACCACGGCCGCTGGGTGGTGCCCGCCACCCACGCCGTGTGGGTGCCGCCGCAGCGCTGGCATGGCGTGCAGGTGCACGGGCCCTATGCAGGCTGGAGTTGCTATGTCGACGAGGCTGCTTGTGCAGACATGCCTGCCGAGCCGTTCGCGCTGCGCACGTCCGGCCTGTTGCGCGAGGCCGTGCTGCGCGCGGCGCAGTGGGATGGCGGCTCGCTCGACGCAGCTCAGACGCACGTGGCGCAAGTGGTGCTCGACGAGATCCGCAGCGCCGTGGCCGAGCCACTGGGCCTGCCGATGCCGCAGGATGCGCGGCTCCTGCGTCTGACCCATGGCCTGCTGCAACGGCTGGACGATGCGCGCACGCTGCAGGCCTGGGCCGACGAGGTTGGCATGGCGCATCGCACGGCGGCGCGACGTTTCGTCGCCGAGACCGGCTTCAGCTTCAGCGAATGGCGTCAACGGGCGCGGTTGCTGCAAGCGATCGAATGGTTGGCCGCGGGCCGTGCGGTGACGGCGGTGGCGCTGGACCTCGGCTACGACAACGTCAGCGCCTTCATTGCGATGTTCCGGCGCGCGCTGGGCACCACGCCGGGCCGCTACTTCGACAGTGTTGGCAGTTGAATGAGAAACGCGCGACCCTGGGGCCGCGCGTTCCGTTCAATCAGAGCCTATCCGGCTCTCTGGCTTGCTTACCAGTGCTCGTGGTAGCGCGCCTTGGCGGAAGCGACGCAGACGTCCTTCTTGTCGCCCGCCAGCGAGTCGCAGCGCTCCTTGGCCAGCTTGTAGTCGGCCTTCATGTGGGCGACCTCGGCGTCGTCGACCGCGTCGGCGACCTTCTTGTTCAGCTTGGCGTCGGCCTTGGCCTTGTCACGCGCGGTCTTGGCTTCGCGTTGGCACAGGTCCTTCGATTCACCGGCCATGTCGTCGCACTTCTCATTGGCCACGTCGTAGCGGGCATCGTAGACGGCTTCGTTGAGCTTCAGCTGGTCCTTGGGATCGCCGGAGTAGTTGTAGTCCAGCCAGGCCAGGGCAATCTTTTCCTTGCCCTTCACGTCGGCCACGCAGATGTCCTTCACGTTGCCGGACAGCTTGTCGCAAGCCTCCTTGGGTGCCTTGTACTGCGCCTTCACGTCGTCGCGCGCGGCGTCGAGCACGGGCTTCGAATAGTTGCTGGCCTGGGCCATGCCGCACAACAGGGCGGCGGTCAGGGCGAGCAGGGCATGGGTGGCATGCAGGGTGCGCGTCATAGGAATCTCCTTTTCTGAGATGGCAAATACTGATCTGCCGCCAGTCGCGTGGATAGCGCCAGCGGGTGCTTTGCATCGTGCTCAAAGTCGGCGTTCGGCGACAGCAGAAGTGACCGCGAGTTGCTGTAGGCCCGAACCTACAGTGCGGCTGGCGCCGTGCCCGCATCGGCGATGTCTTTCATCGAGCCGAAGCGCCGCGCATAGGCCCAGGTCAGTTCGGCGCCCATCAGAAATATCTGTGCCGAGTAGTAGACCCACACCATCAGCACCACCACCGAAGCTGCCGCACCAAAAGCCGTGGTGACGCCACTCTTGCCGATGTAGTAGCCGATGGCCGATTTGCCGAGGCTGAACAGCAGCGAGGTGACGATGGCGCCGATCCACACATCCTGCCAGCGCACCTTGGCCGCCGGCACCCACTTGTAGAGCACCGCGAACATCACGGTGACCAGGCCGAAGCTGATCGCGAAATCGGCCACCTTGCCCAGCAGCACTGCCTCGCCCCAGTCGGGCGCCCACCAGTCGCTCAGCGCCGACATCGCCGCGTTGAACACCAGCGACACCATCGACAGAAAACCCAGGCACAGGATGATGCCCAGCGACAGCAAGCGGGTGCGGACCATCGTCCACAGGCCTCGCTTGGTGTGTTCGATCGGCGTGCCGCGCCAGATGCGGTTCAGCGCGTCCTGCAGTTCGGCGAACACCGTGGTCGCGCCGATCACCAGTGCGGCAACGCTCGCGCCGGTGGCCCAGGGGTTGTTACGGTGGTAGTTGACGGCCTTCAGCATGCCCTCGACCGCTTGCGCACCATCGGCGCCCAACAGGTCCGACAGCTGACCCATGATCTCGCCGCGCGCGGCCTGCTCGCCAAACACCAGTCCGGCGACTGCAATGACGATCATCAGCAGTGGCGTGATCGAGAACAGCGTGTAGTAGGCCAGCGCCGCCCCCATGCTGGGCGCATCGTCGTCGGACCAGCCCTTGGCCGCTTGCCGGACCAGGCCCAGCAGCTCGCGGGGGTGCAGGGCGGGCCAGGCCATCGCGGGCATTCGTCAGCGTCGCGCCAGTCGGTCGGCCACGACCGTGAACACCTCGGTGTTCCAACCCAGGCCGCAGTGGCTGCCGCTGACCTCGATGTTCTCGACATGGCGCCGCCGGCCCTGCTGGATGCAGGCCTGCCACGACACCACGCCGTCACTGCGGCTGTAGATCGACGTGGTCGGCACCTCCGGCGGCGTGGCCAGCCGCCGCATCGTGTTGGGCTCCAGCTGGGCCTTGCTGCCGTTGAGCAGGCGGTAGACCAGGCCGGCGTGGGTTTGCCGCACCGTGCCGGCGAAAGGTGTGCCGATCGTGATCACGCGTCGCGCGCGCCGAGCCCCGAGCTTCTTGCCCACCTCGCGCGCATAGATGCCGCCCAGGCTCCAGCCGATCAGGCTGATGCGCTCATCGCCGTCACCCACCCGGTCCACCACGTCTTGCACCAGGCCATCGAGCCAATCGTCGATGTCGCCTTCGGGCCCGGTGTTGAAGCCGCGGCCCCAGTCGTAGGTGGTGTAGCCGAGTCCGTCGCACAGGCCCTTCAAGGGCGCCAGCGCACGGGCATCGGAAGCCAAACCGGGGAACAGCACCACCGGGTGCCCGTCGCCGGGTGGCAGCGACGATCTGTTCATGAACTGGGCGCTTGCCAGTTCACATACGGCGCGCAGCGGTTCGGCCCCCAGCAGCAGCCAGGAAGGCGCGCTGCCTTCGGCCGCACTGGCCTTGGCGGAGGTGTTCGAGTTCATCTTCTGCCCTTCGTTCTTGCGTTGCAGCATCATGCGTGCCGGCGCCGCCCGGCGTGCGCTGCGAAAGCGCCTTTCGCTTGTGGGACAGGTCCTACCGCATGGCCATCGCTGCGCTGGGACAGGGGCAAATCTTGCGCCAGGTGCTGTGCCACTGCAGGGGAGATCCCCTATGAGCAGAGGGCTTTGGTGGCTTGCTTGCGCGAGCATGCAATACCTACCATTGATGACTTCTTTCTTGAAGGCAGTACATGGCCAAGACCGGTTCCGATACGCGCTTCGTGGGCTCGATCCCCGAGCTGTACGACAGCCTGCTCGTGCCCCTGATCTTCGAGCCTTATGCGCAGGTCGTGGCGCAGCGGGTGGCCGGTTTGGCCCCGCAGCGKGTGCTCGAAACGGCAGCCGGGACGGGCGTGTTGACCCGCGCGATGCTGCAGGTCTTGCCTGCCGATGTGGAGGTCACCGCCACCGACCTGAACCCGCCGATGCTGGCGCGGGCCGCCGAAGTTGGCACCTGTCGGCCGGTGCAGTGGCAGCCCGCCGATGCGATGCAGTTGCCCTTCGATGACCAGAGCTTCGACCTGGTGGTCTGTCAGTTCGGTGCGATGTTCTTTCCCGACAAGCCGCACGCCTTCGCCGAGGCGCGGCGTGTGTTGCGGCCCGGTGGCACGCTGCTGTTCACGGCCTGGGATCGCATCGAAGACAACGAGTTCACCGACACGGCCACCCAGGCGCTGGCTCGCTTGTTTCCGGACGACCCGCCGCGCTTCATGGCACGCGTGCCGCATGGCTATTTCGACCGCGACCAGATCGCCCGAGACCTGGTGGCCGGCGGCTTCGCCGCGCCGCGGATCGAGACTGTCAGCCTGCGCAGCCGCGCCGCTTCAGCGCATCTCGCGGCCGCCGCTATCTGCCAGGGCTCGCCGCTGCGCAACGAGATCGAGGCGCGCGCCGGCGGCAACGTGGTCGACGCCACGGCCGTCTGCACCGAGGCAATCAGCCAGCAGTTCGGCAATGGCGCTGTCGACGGCAAGATCCAGGCCCATGTCGTGACAGTCACGCGTTAGGCTTTCTTTACCGCCGGCTTCCCGCGGCGTTGCGCGGGCGGCTTCAGTTCGTCGGGCCGCAAGAAGAACTGCGGGTTGTCTGCCACGCGCTCGATCACCAGGTCGATGAAGGCGCGCACGCGGGCCGGCAGCGCCACCCGGCTGCCGTAGTAGACATACAGGTGCAGGTGGTCGGTGACGTGTTCGCACAGCAGTGGCACCAGGCGCCCTGCGCGCACCAGCGGCGCCGCGTTCACGCCCACCAGTTGGCCGATCGCATGGCCGGCCAGCACCGCCTCGGCTTCGAGTTCGACATCGTTCGCGCAGAAGGCGGCTGGCAGGTTGCGCGCGACGATCTCGCGGCCGACGCGAAACTCCCAGGGCATCAGCTTGCCGGTGCCCGGGTGGCGAAAGCCGCTGCAGCGGTGCTGTGCGAGGTCGTCGATGCTGCGCGGCGCACCGTGGCGGGCCACGTAGCTGGGCGCCGCGCACACCAGCAGCGGCAGCGGCAGCAACCGGCGCGCGACCACGCCGCCTTCGGGCGGCGAGCCGGCACGAAAGCCCACATCGACCCGGTCTTCGACCCAGCTGCCGATCCGGTCGTCCAACAGCACATCGGGTTCGACCTCGGGGTGGCAGCGGCAGAACTCTTCGAGCACCGGCCACAGCACCGGCAGCATCATCGACCGCGGGGCGGCGATGCGCAGCGGCCCGGCGATGGTTTCACGCGCGCGGCGAGCGCCATGCAAAGCCTTGTGCAGCGTGGCCAGGCCGGGTTGTGCAGCCTCCAGAAATTGCCGCCCTTCTTCGGTCAGGCTCAAGCGGCGGGTCGTGCGGTGCAGCAGCCGCACGCCGAGGTGGTTTTCGAGTTGAACCAGGACTTGGCTGGCCGCTTGCGGCGTGATGCCCTGGGCGGCGGCCGCCTGGCGCAGGCTGCCCAGCTCGGCCGCTTTGGCAAAGGTGGCGATGGCGCGCAGTTCATTGAAAGCCATGGTCCGATTGTCAATTATCGATTGCGAATGAATGAAGCGATTGTGGGCTAGTTGGCGATCAATCGGCCACCTACATTGCCTTCCTGCCGGCAGCCGTACGAACCCACTCCATCCTCTTCACGCAAGGACCGCCCATGTCTTCCGCCAACCCCATCCCTTCAACCGCCCGCCGTGTCTGGCTCATCACCGGCGCCTCGCGTGGCCTGGGTGCCTGCATCACGCGGGCAGCCCTGGCTCACGGCGACGCCGTCGTGGCCACTGGCCGCAATGTGGCTGCACTCGCCGCTGCATTCGAAGCCAACGACGCGCTGCTGCCGCTGGCGCTGGACGTGACCAACGAGGCGCAGTCCGCGCACGTGGTCGAGACGGCGCTGGCCCGCTTCGGCCGCATCGACGTGCTGGTCAACAACGCCGGCTATGGCCTCGTCGGCGCGATCGAGGAAGCCACCGCCGAAGAAGTGCAGCGCCAGTACGCCACCAACGTGTTCGGGCTGCTGAACGTGACGCGGGCAGTGCTGCCCGGCATGCGCCGCCAGCGCGCCGGCCATGTGATCAACATCTCGTCGTTAGGTGGTTTTCAGTCCTTCCCCGGTTATGGCCTGTACTGCTCGACCAAGTTCGCAGTCGAAGGCATCACCGAAGCGTTGCATGGCGAGCTGGCGCCGCTGGGCATCCATGCGACAGTGGTCGAGCCGGGTTACTTCCGCACTGACTTTCTCGACGCGGCCTCGCTGGTCATGTCGCCTCGCTTGATCAAAGACTACGCGCAGACTGCAGGCCAGTCACGCGAGGCGTCGCGCCAGATCAACCATCAGCAGCCTGGCGACCCCGAGAAGCTGGCGCAGGCGCTGATCACGCTGGTGCAATCGCCTCAGCCGCCGCTGCGCCTGCCTCTGGGTACCGACACCCTGGCGGCACTCGAAGCCAAGCTGGCGTTCGTCCAGCAGGAGACCGCGGCGTGRCGCACGCTGGCCGCATCCACAGACTTTGTTTGACAAAGTGGGCTGACAGCGCGGCGTACGATCAGGGTTTGACTGCGTGGCAGAGACAAGCCCGATGACAAGAACAGGTGTATTCGTTTCCATGGTGACCGTCGCCGTGGCCGGCGCCATGCTGGCCACGGCGCCAGCGTCGGCTGAACCCAGCCTGGTGGTGGTCGTGCGCCATGCCAACAAGGGGACCGAGCCGGCCAACGACCCAGCCTTGTCGCCGGCCGGCCAGCAACGCGCCACAGCGCTGGCGGCGGCGCTGGAGTCGGCCAACATCAACAGCATCATCACCACGCCTTACCGCCGCGCGCGCGAGACGGCGTTGCCGCTGGCGCGGCGCTTGGGGCTTCAGCTGCAAGTGGTGGCGCCACGCTCGGGCGAAACGCCCGAAGCCCACGTGGCCGAGGTGGCGGCGCTGGTGCGCAAGCAAAGCGGCCAGGTGCTGGTGGTCGGCCACAGCAACACCGTGCCTGCGCTCGTGCAGGCGCTGGGTGGGCCGCGGTTGCTGGAACTGTGCGAAACCAGCTTCGGCCAGGCGTTCGTCGTCGTCGCGCCGAAGACCAAGGACAGTACCGTGCTGCGGCTGCGTTATGGCGAGCCCGATGCGGCGCCTGCTGACGACTGCATCTGAGTGATGAGCCTGCGCGCTGTCGCTGCTTTCGTGCTCGCCGGGTTGTTGGCGACTGGCGCTGCGCAGGCTGCTTCGCTGACGCCAGACGGCCGGCAAAGCTTGCAGCACCAGGGC
>NZ_JBFUGE010000237.1:0-9008 GCF_056403075.1 Ideonella sp. P3_A4
CATTGCAACATCGGTATTTGCCTACGTGGATTCACGATCGGCATTCACCCGCATTAAACGCTTTGTGCGCTTGCACAAGCACCAGAAAAGGGCGGTCGGTGTGGGGTTGTTCCATTTGGCAGCTCGGAGCGGCGCTCCGCCGGCGCCGGGCCGCCCGGCGGGTGGCGGCGTAGTCGCCGCCGGTGCCCCACCTCAGCTCATCCAGAAAAGCACGACCGCCATGCGCTGGTCGGCCGGTTCGTCGCCGCCCCAGTAGGCGGTGGCGCTGTGGATCAGGTCGGCGCGGTAGACCAGCAGGCGGTTGAAGCGGTGGTCGACCGCCTGGTCCAGCACGAACAGGTCGGGTGGCACGAAACGTGTCTCCAGCGCCTCGACGAGGTTGTCGAAGCGGGCGGGCAGGGTGTTGCCGCCCAGTTGGCCATCCGGCAGGCGCACGCGGTAGAAGCCGGTGCCGCAGTGGTCGGGCACGTTCGGGTTCAGGTACAGCACTGCGGCAAAACGGCACAGGCGGCGGGCATCGGTGTGCGGGCGCGGGCCGGCATCACTGGCACCGACCAGTTGCACGCAGTTGTGGTTCAGCTGGTTGCCGGTGCCGGCTGCGGCGGCAACCGCGAACAATCGCTTCTGGCCGGTTTGCGCCCGGGCCCAGGTTTCGATCGGGTTGAGCTCTTCGGGCGTCAGCGCGGGCTGCGCGCGCCGGCCGGGCCAGCTTTCAGGGCGCTTGGGTGCGCCTTGCACCCAGTCTTCGCGTGCGAGCAGCCGTTCACGCACGGCCATCGGGTCGGCCAGGGCGTCGTCGAGCACCCAGTAGTCCTTGCCCAGCGTGGGCGGGCGGTAAATCAGGCGGTGGGCCTTGGGGGCCGGTGGACGCGCGTGATGAAGAGGCGGGCTGACGAGCGGCATGGGCGCGATTGGAGCATGCCCGGCGCCGCGCTCAGGCCACCGGCCGGATCCGGTAGGCGCAACGCCGGCCGCCGGCCAGCAGGTGCTCGGTGCGCTTGACTTCGACGCCCGGGCCCAGGCAGCGCTGGAACAAGGCCAGCTCCGAGCGGCAAAAGCCTTGGCACTGGGTGGCCGCGGCGCAGATCGGGCAGTGGTCTTCGACCAGCAGCCAGTCATCACCGTCGGCCTGCGCGGTGGCCATGTAGCCTTCTTCGCTGCGAGCCTGGGCGAGGGCCTGCACGCGCTCATCCAGGCGCGCCAGCCCGGCCAGGCGGCGCTGGTACACCGATTCGGACTCGGCCTCGCGGGCGGCGATCAAGGTGTCCAGTGCCTGCGGGCCGAGGTGTTCGGCGGCATGGCGCAGCAGTTGCACGGCGAGGTCGCCATGCCGGTCTGGGAAGCGGCCATGGCCAGCATCGGTCAGACACCAGATGCGGCGCGGGCGGCCCACGCCCTGGGGCTCGTCATGAAAACTCACCAGCCCTTGCGTGGACAAGGCCTGCAGCTGCTTGTGCGCGCCCATTGGCGTGATTGCGCAGGCGGCCGCCAGCGTGGCGGCGGTTTGGGGGCCGCGGCTTTTGAGCTGGAACAGCAATCGGTCGGGGGTGTTGGCGGCCATGGCGTCAAGCGGTTGCGGAAACAGCGGCCGGCGATTGTCGGGCCGCTTCGCGCCGCGCCCAGTGCCACAGTGCCCAGGCCGCACTGCCGGCGCACAGCGTGCCCATCGCCATCACCGCCCGCACGTTCCACAGCGACAGCGCGCCGCCCGCGAGCGCAACAGCCACGTTGGCAAAGCAGAAGATCGTCGTCAACAAGCCCATCATGCGTCCCTGGCCATGCTGCGCAAAGCGCGACGAGACCCAGGCCGGCATGAAGGCGTTGTAGACCGCCAGTGGCATGCCGAGCAAGCCGATCGTGATCACGCCGGGTGTGTCAGGCAGCAGCACCAACAGGCCGAGGCCCGCCGCACCGCACAGCGCGGCCAACGCGGTGATGCGCAGCGGGTGGTCCACGGCCGGCAGGCGACCGGCGAGCCAAGTGCCGACCAGCATCGAGGCGCTTTGCGCAGCGGTGATCCAGGCGATGCCGGTGCTGGTGAAACCCGCTTCGGTGACGCACCACAGCGGCGCGTAGTCGTAGAGCGATGTCACGCCGCACATGTAAGCCATCTGCAGCAGGAACAGGCGGCGCAAGTCTCGATCGTGGATCAGCGGGCCGAGGGTCGAGCCAGCCATCGCGCCGTTTGCGTAGGCAGGCGGGGCAGCAGGTTTTGCCGGGGCTGGGGCCTTGCCACCCGGCACACCCGCCATGACCAGCCCGATGCACCCGAGCATGGCCAGTGCGGCGATGGTGAAAGGCGTCGCGTCACCCCAACGCAGCAGGAAACCGCCGAACAACGGGCCGAGCAGCCAGCCGCCGTACTGGAAGGCATTCAGCCAGGCGAAGGCCTTTACGCGGGTCTCTTCGCCGTGGTGATCGGCCAGCAGCGCGCGGGCGACGGCGATATTGCCCTCGGTCAGCCCGGAGGCGAAGCGGGCGAGGACGAACAGCAGGTACCAACGGCCTTCCAGCGCACCGGCGGTCAGCAGGTTGAACACCGCGCAGGCCAGCAGGCTGACGACCAGCACACGGCGCCGGCCGAGGCGGTCAGACAAGGGCCCCAGCACCAGGCTGCCCAGCAGGATGCCCGCGGGGTTGGCAGCCAGTGCGACACCCAGCAGCCACTCGGGCGCCATTCCGGCGAAGTGCGTGAAGTCGTCTGCCGGGCCGTCGACGAAGATCGGCGCGAGGATCGGGTAGGGCATCGCCATGCCGATCGTGCACAACAAGGTCACCGCGCAAACGGCGACCAGCAGGCGCAGCGAGGCGCGGTCGAGGCTCATGCCGGCACCGCCGGCAGCACACGCGCATAGCCGGGCCAGCCGCGGTGGCGCCATTCGTCCAGCGCGGTCCAGGCGAGCTTTATGCGGTGGTCGTCGCGCGATGCGGCCAGCGTCGCCAACGCGGTTTGCCAGTCGGTTTCGCTCGCCGGGCCGCCCAGGTAGACGGCGACCCAGTCTGGCCGCGGCCGCCCGATCGACAGCCAGGCTGCGAGCCAGGCCCGCCAGACGCCGCGCAGCACCGCTTGGGTTTGTGCAGCGTCGAGCTTGGCGTGCGGCAGGACGAGGCGAAGCGCGTGGCAGCCGGTGACCAGGTGCAGCGCGGTGAAGTCGCGGCTCCCGAGGTAGACGGCGAGCGAGGCCTCGGCCAGCGCCTCCAGCGTCAGCGCCGCGGGGCTGGGCGAGGCTTCGCCGCTGACCGCGTCATCGAAACCGGGCAGGGCAGCGCACTGCTGCATGTCTTGCGTGATCGTGGTGTCTTGTTGCGCGGTGAAGGCCAGACCGGGTTGGTCGCCCAGCACGGTCAACACATCGGCCAGCCGGACGGCTTGACCATTGGATGCTGCGGGCAGCGCGGGGCCGAGGGCGGTGCGCTGAATTTGCCAGGCGGCCAGCGCATGGGCGATCTCGGCCGGGTGATCGGCGTTCAGCGCGTAGGCCAGGCGGATCACGCCGTGGAAGGCGGCCGTTTCGGCGGCCTCCAGCAGAGCGGGCAAGTGACGCGCTAGTACCGCTGGCAGGCCATCGCGCTCGAGCTCCGTAGCGAAGCGCTCGGCGGCACGCGATTCGTCACTGTCGGGAGTTAGCTTTTCGAGCCTCGGCGCATGGCGCTGAAGTTGGGCCTGCAGCGCCGCGGCCGGTGCCTGCAGGCGATGCAGTGCCGTCAGCGCCATCGGCAGGTGGTTGGACAAGCGCAGGCGGCCGGCGGGGTAGGTGGCGGCGTAGGCCAGGCTGGTGTCGAGGGCCAACTGCAGCTCGCGGCGGGTGGTGGGTGTGGTGGGCATGGCGGCGTTTCCAACTCAAAGCATGCCTCCATGATGCCAAGACCTGACCAATAAATAAACTTATAATTTATAAACTTGGTTTGCGGGAGGGCTTTGAAGTCTTGACAGCGCTTGCATACCAGTTGGCCGGTGGTGATAAGACCAGTTTCGACCGCGTTTCGCGGCATCGGCCCGGGGTCGAAATGTTCAAAACGCGAGGAAACCGGTGTGTCCACCAGTGTCCTGAGGGTGATCGATGGCCCGTGCGGGTGTACACACCGGTCTCACATTGGTATTGAAGAGGAGAGGTGAACATGCTGACTCGCCGTTTCATCCTGGCGTTTGCCGCCGTCTGCCTCGGGAGCACGCTGGCCTGGCCAGCACAGGCCAAATCCATGCCCTACGGCGGCAAGCCGGTGCTGGTGCCGGGCATCGTGCAAGCCGAAAACTTCGACCTCGGGGGCGACAACGTCGGCTACCACACCAAGGACAACATCAACCACCTCGGCCAGTACCGCCTGACCGAAGGCGTGAGCCTCGAAAAGAGCACCGACACGGGCGGTGGCTACAACGTGGGCTGGGCACGTGGCGGCGACTGGCTGAACTACACGATCAAGGTCGACAAGGCCGGCACCTACACGCTGCAAACCCGCGTGGCCTGCCTGGGCCAGGGCGGCAGCTTTCACTACAAGCTCGACTTCGTCGACGCGACGTCGCAGCAGACGATTCCCGACACCGGCGGTTGGCAGAACTGGATCACGCTGACGACGACGATCCATCTGCCGATCGGCCGCCATGTGCTGCAGCTGCATGAAGACACGCCAGGGGCGGATGGCAGCGGTGACGTCGGCAACTTCAACTGGATCAAGATCAAGAAGGGCGGCTCGGTCGACGGGCGGCAGAAGATCCTGAACTTCCTGAACAGCACGTCTGGCGTGGCCACGGTGATGGGCATGCACAACAAGTATTCGAGCAGCCCGCACAGCTACACCGACCAAATCGACGCGATTGCCGRCCGCCCGTCGGCGTTGTGGGGCGGTGACTTCCTCTTCGGCGACCAGGTGCCGTACCGCTGGACGATGATCGGCGAAGCCAAGGCCCAGTACGCCAAGGGCGCATTGGTGGCGCTGACCTACCACGCGTGCTCGCCCAAACGCGAAGAAGACTGCACCTACGACGACATCGGCGGCGACCACTACGCCCAGCTGACCGACGAGGAGTTCCGCCAGCTGACCACGCCAGGCAACTGGCTCTACGACCGCTGGATCGGCCGTCTCGACACGCTGGCGCCATACTTCCAGGATTTGAAAGATCACGGCGTGGCGGTGGTCTTTCGCCCGCTGCACGAGATGAACCAGTGCCGGTTCTGGTGGGCCTGCCACACCGGGCCGAACGGCAGCGGCAAGCTCTACCAGATCACCCACGACTACCTGACCTACACCAAGGGCCTGAGCAACATCGTGTGGGCCTGGAACGTGCAGGACTTTGGCGACATGCCCAACGACCTGTACCGCTACGACCCGGGCCGCAGCTACTACGACGTCGTCACGCTGGACATCTACGACCAGTACCGGCAGGACTTCTACGACGCGATCGTCAACTTCGCGCAGGGCAAGCCCGTCGCGATCGGCGAGGTGCAGTACATGCCAACGGCGCAGTTGCTGCGCCAGCAGCCGAAGTGGACCTGGGTGATGCAATGGTCGGACTACATCAACGACAACAAGGGCATGATCGCCGACCTGTACGCGGCGCCGAATGCGACGACGCTCGACGAGATGCCGGGCTGGTAGGCGACTTCTCGACCGGGCCCGCTTCAGGCGGGCTCGGCGTTGTGCCAGTCGGCGTTTTGCAGCACCACGCGGTAACCGTCGTGGTCCGCAAAGCTGCGACCTCGCTCATCCCAGTACGGGTTGAACGAGGGCACGGGCTGGAACCCGGCCGCGAGCATGCGCTCGCAGCCCTTCTGCCATTCGGCGGCGTCCGGCAGGTACAGCACCACCAGGTCCTCTGGCGTCGGGGTCGGCGGGACCGGGTGGGTGTTTGACCGGGTGAACTCGAAATGGTGGCCAGCGCCGGCCTGGCCTAGCATCACGCCGTCGAAGCCTTCGTGGTCTTCGAAACTGCCCAGCACCGTCAGGCCAAGGCCTTGGGTGTACAGCTCGACGCTGCGGGCGAGGTTGGTGACGGGACGGGCAATGCGGAGGTGCGGGGACATGTCAAGGGCGCGTGAGGGACAGAGGCGCTCATCATGCCGTGTCACTGGCAATTTAAAAACTTCATGTTTATAAACTGAGGCGCGAAAAGGGCCTTGCGGCCCCTTGGTCTGGCGGCAGCGCCGGATCAGATGACCTTGGCGATGCACTCGGCGACGTAGCCGATGTTCTTGTCGTTCAACGCGGCCACGCAAATGCGGCCCGAGTCGACGCCGTAGACGCCGAATTCGCCGCGCAGGCGCTCCATCTGCGGCTTGGTCAGGCCCGAGTAGCTGAACATGCCGCGCTGGGTGTTGATGAACGAGATGTCCTGCTTCACGCCGGCGGCCTTGAGCTTCTCGACCAGCGCGCCGCGCATCGCCTTGATGCGGTTGCGCATGCCGGCCAGTTCGTTTTCCCACTGCTGGCGCAGCGCCGGCGTGGTCAGCACGGTGGCCACGACCTGCGCGCCGTGCGTCGGCGGGTTCGAGTAGTTGGTGCGGATGACGATCTTCAGTTGCGACAGCACGCGCGAGGCTTCTTCCTTGCTCTCGCAGACCACCGACAGCGCTCCGACGCGCTCGCCATAGAGCGAGAAGCTCTTCGAGAACGAGGTCGAGACGAAGAAGTCGATGCCTGACTGCACGAAGCGGCCGATGACCGCGCCGTCTTCGGCGATGCCGTCGCCAAAGCCCTGGTAGGCCATGTCGAGGAAGGCAACCAGCTTGCGCGCTTTGACTGCCTCGATCACCGCGTCCCACTGGGCGTTGCTGATGTCGTAGCCGGTCGGGTTGTGGCAGCAGGCGTGCAGCACGACTATGGTGCCGGCGGCAGCGCTGTTCAGCGCGGCCAGCATGCCTTCGAAATTCACGCCGAGCTTGGCCGCGTCGTAGTACGGGTAGGCCTCGACCGTGAAGCCGGCGTTGGTGAACAGGGCGCGGTGGTTTTCCCAGCTCGGGTCGCTGATCAGCACCTTGGCGCCCGGGTTGACCTTCTTCAGGAAATCGGCGCCGACCTTCAGGCCGMCGGTGCCACCGAGCGCCTGCACCGTGGCCACGCGGCCGGCGGCGACGAGCGGGCTGCCTTCGCCGAAGACCAGGCCTTGCACCGCCTTGTCGTAGGCGGCGATGCCGTCGATCGGCAGGTAGCCACGGGCGCTGGCGGCTTCGGCCATCTGCGCTTCGGCGGCCTTCACGCAGGCCAGCAGCGGCAGCTTGCCGTTTTCGTCGGTGTACACGCCGACGCCGAGGTTGACCTTGGCGGGGTTGGGGTCGGCATTGAACTGCTCGTTCAGACCCAGGATCGGGTCGCGCGGGGCCATTTCGACGGCGGCAAACAAGGACATCGCAAAGCTTCCTGAAGGGACGGTGTCAGTAGGGCGCGCAGCTTGCCCCGGCAAAAGCCGCGCGGCTGCGCTACGCTGCAAGGTTCGACGCGTTGAGGCAAGGCCCTTGCAGCGGCGCCGATTTTAATGGTTGATTCAGGGATAACCCCATGCCGGAAATTTCTGAGGTGATGCCGCAGACCGAGGGTCACGACATACCCGAAGGCGAGTTCATCGACTTTCCAGATTCGCCGTTTCAGCTTTTCCAGCCGTATCCGCCCGCTGGTGACCAGCCGACCGCGATCAACCAACTGGTCGAAGGCGTCAACGACGGCCTCGCGTACCAGACGCTGCTGGGCGTGACGGGCTCGGGCAAGACCTTCACGATGGCCAACGTGATCGCGCGGCTGGGCCGGCCGGCGATCGTGTTTGCGCCGAACAAGACGCTGGCGGCGCAGCTGTATGCCGAGTTCCGCGAGTTCTTCCCGAAGRACGCGGTCGAGTACTTCGTCAGCTACTACGACTACTACCAGCCCGAGGCCTATGTGCCTCAGCGCGACCTGTTCATCGAGAAGGACTCGTCGATCAACGAGCACATCGAGCAGATGCGCTTGAGCGCCACCAAGAGCGTGCTGGAACGGCGCGACACCATCATCGTCGCCTCGGTCAGCGCGATCTACGGCATCGGCAAGCCCGAGGACTACACGCAGATGCGCTTCATCGTGCGGGTGGGCGACAAGATCGGCCAGCGCGACGTGATCGCGCAGCTGATCCGCATGCAGTACACCCGCAACGAGACTGATTTTTCGCGCGGCACCTTCCGTGTGCGCGGCGACACGATCGATATCTTCCCGGCTGAGCACTCGGAGCTCGCCGTGCGCATCGAACTGTTCGACGACGAGATCGAGACACTGAGCCTGATGGACCCGCTGACCGGCCGAATCCGGCAGAAGGTGCCACGCTTCACCATCTATCCGTCCAGCCACTACGTGACGCCGCGCGACCGCGTAGTGGCGGCGATCGAAACGATCAAGGCCGAGTTGCGCGAACGGCTCGACTTCTTCGTCAAGGAAGGCAAGCTGGTCGAGGCACAGCGGCTGGAGCAGCGCACCCGTTTCGACCTCGAGATGTTGCAGGAGGTGGGCCACTGCAAGGGCATCGAGAACTACACGCGGCACTTGTCAGGCGCGGCGCCGGGCGACCCACCGCCGACGATGGTCGACTACATGCCGAAGGACGCATTGATGTTCCTGGACGAAAGCCATGTGCTGATCGGCCAGTTCGGCGGCATGTTCAACGGGGACCGGGCGCGCAAGTCGGTGCTGGTGGACTACGGTTTCCGCCTGCCCAGCGCGCTGGACAACCGGCCTCTGAAGTTCGACGAGTTCGAGGGCAAGATGCGGCAGGCGATCTTCGTCTCGGCCACACCGGCGGCCTATGAGCAGCAGCACGCCGGCCAGGTGGTCGAGCAGCTGGTGCGGCCAACCGGCTTGGTCGACCCGATCGTCGAGGTGCGGCCTGCGACGCACCAGGTCGACGATGTGCTGCAGGAGATTCGCACCACCGTCGAGGCCGGCGAGCGCGTGCTGATCACCACGCTGACCAAACGCATGGCCGAGCAGCTGACCGACTACCTGAGCGACAACGGCGTCAAGGTGCGCTACCTGCACTCGGACATCGACACGGT
>NZ_JBFUGE010000238.1:0-9005 GCF_056403075.1 Ideonella sp. P3_A4
TCTTCGTCTCGGGCACGATCGGCGAAGAGATCGCCGTGACCGCGATGAAGGCGGGCGCCAGCGACTACGTGATGAAGCACAACATCGCGCGCCTGGCCCCGGCGCTGGAGCGGGAGCTCGCGCAGGCCCGGATCCGGGCCGCGCACCGGCGGGCGCAGATCGAGCTCGTGCAATCGCGTGACCGTTATGTCGATCTGTACGACTACGCGCCCGTCGGCTACCTCACGTTGTCGGGCGAAGGGTTGATCGTCCAGCTCAACCAGACGGGGGCTGAGATGCTGGGCGAGCCGCGCGAGCGCCTGCAGGGCACGTCGTTCGATCGGTTCGTGACCCTGGGTGACGCGGCCGTCTGGCGGGCCCGCCTGAGCCGGACTGTCCACCACGGCGAGCGACAGCGGATTGAGCTGGTCCTGCGGCGCGATGATGGCTCGCACCTGCACGCCCAGCTTGACTTTGCCTGCCTGGTGGCTGAGCAAGCGGCGCCGATGGCCCGTGTGACGATCTCCGACATCAGCGAGCGCAAGACGGCCGAGGCCGACAGGCGCAAGTTCGAGACGCAGCTGCGCCACATGCAGAAGCTGGAATCCGTCGGCACGCTGGCCGGTGGCATCGCCCATGACTTCAACAACATCCTGGGCGGCATTCTCGGCAACGTGACGCTGGTGCGCCGCATGCTGGGTGGCGGCCACGAAGCCCAATCCAGCCTCGAGGAAATCCAGAAGGCCAGCCTGCGCGCGCGCGACCTGGTCCGCCAGATCCTGACCTTCAGCCGCCGGCAGCCGCAGGAGCTGAGCGTGCAGATGCTGCGCCCGGTGTATGAGGAGACCTACCAGCTGCTGCGGGCCACGCTACCGGCGCGCGTGGAGCTTGAGATCGTGCTGAACGAAGAGCCGCTGTTCGTGAAAGCCGACGCGACCCAGGTGCAGCAGGTGCTGATGAACCTGTGCACCAACGCCTGGCATGCGCTGAGGGACGGCACGGGCCGCATCACGATGGGGCTCGAGGTGGCCCAGCACGACGGTGTCGGGGCCCACCGCCGCGTGGCCGGCTTGCCGCTTGGCCGCTACGCGCACCTGTGGGTCAGCGACACCGGCATCGGCATGGACCCCGAAACCCGCGAGCGCATCTTCGAGCCCTTCTTCACCACGAAGCCGGTGGGCCAGGGGACCGGGCTCGGGCTGTCCGTGGTGCACGGCATCGTCACGGCGCACAACGGCGTCATCACGGTCGACAGCCAGGCGGGGCAGGGCAGTTGCTTTCACCTGTACCTGCCGGCTGCCGATGCACCTGGCGGGGCACCGCTTCAGCAGCCGGCGGCGCCGACGGCATCGGGCCGCGGCGAGCGCGTGCTCTATGTCGATGACGATCCCACGATGGTGCTGATGGTTCAGCGCATGCYCGAACGCGCGGGCTACAACGTCAGCACGTTCGAAGACTCGGCGCTGGCGATCGAGGCCTTGCGCCAGCAGCCCAAGGCCTTCGACATGGTGCTGACCGACTACAACATGCCGGGCTATTCAGGGCTGGACGTGGCCCGGGAAGTGACCCGGCTGCGACCCGGGCTGCCAGTGGCCATCAGCTCCGGCTACATCACCGACGAGTTGCGTGCGCAGGCCAGCGAAGCCGGCGTGTGCTGGTTGCTCGAGAAGCAGAACACCTTCCAGGAACTGGAGGCGCTGGTGGCACGCTTGTTGTCCCAGGCGCATGCGTAGAGCCCCGTGCGGCCGCCCGAAGAGGCTTGTTCCCTCTTGGTCGAGGGGCGGGCTGCAGGCTAAAGGGTGTGCACGTAAACGCCGGTGACTTTTGCATGGCAATTCAGGCTCCGCGCGATGGATGGCAGCGTTGCATACGCAAACGTAAATCTTCGCTGTGATGGACCGATGGCGGGTGGATACTGCAAGTTGCCCCCGCCCTTCAAAGCAGAGGTCCGAGCGATGAAATCCAGTCTCTTCAAATCGGAACCAGTGCCAGCCTGGGACGAGCCGCTGATGCAAGCGGCCACACGTCTAGGCTCTTCAGCGGCGCAAAACGGCATGGCCATTGGCGTCGAAAATCCGCAAGGTCGGATCTACCGCGTCGTGGAAACGAGCGGCATCTGCGAAACGGTCCAGTTATTCGAGTCGGCCCGATTGCTCGGGTTCGGCATCGTCGAGGGCCGGCAGGTCGGCGAGCAGACCGTCCAGCGCGTGCTGCGTCATCACGAGTGATGGCCACCGGCGGCGCGGCCTTCACGCCGCGCCCGCCGAACGTCAGCCCGTCAGGTCCGCGTGATCGACACGCCACCGTCGACCAGCGAAGCGGTGCCGGTGACGAAGCTCGAATCGTCGGAAGCAAAGAACAGCACCGAGCGCGCCAGCTCGTCGGGCTTGCCGACGCGCTTGAGCGCGTGCAGGTTCGTCACGAACGCCTGCGACTCGGCCGTGCTGTTCTTCTGCCGGTACATCGCCGTGTCCACGGCACCCGGCAAGATCGCATTGACGCGCACGCCGCGTGGGCCGAACTCGGCTGCCAAGGTCTGCGTCAACCCGATCAGACCTGACTTGCTCGCCGCATAGGCTGCCACGCCCGGGAACGAAGCGGTGTGGCCGACGAAGGTCGAGGTGAAGATCACCGAGCCACCGCCGTTGGTCAGCATCTGCTCGATCTGGTGCTTGGCGCCGAGGAAGGCGCCGGTCAGGTTGACTGCCAGCGTGTTGTTCCAGCCCGCTTCCGTGACCTCGGTGCTGGGCCCGACTTCGCCCAGCGTGCCAGCGTTGTTGAAGGCGATGTCGAGCCGACCGAATTTCTGTACGGCCAGCGCAACCAGCGCCTTGGCATAGTCTTCCGACTGCACATCACCGGCCAGCGCGACCGCGTCTGCGCCTGATGCGCGGATCTCCGCGGCCAGGTCTTCCAGCTCGCCCTGGCGCCGCGCGCCGATGACGAGCTTGGCCCCTTCGGCCGCGAACAGGCGGGCGGTGGCGCGGCCAATGCCCGCGCTCGCGCCGGTGATCAGCGCGACTTTTCCAGCAAGACGTCCCATGAAATTCTCCAAGGTGTTGATGAGGGATGCGCCATGGTGGCCAGAGGCGGTCGTTCGCACTAGAGTGCAGATCGTGGTTCTTCTTTCCGGAAAATTCGAACAATGGGCTTGAAGCTGGATGGCATCGCGAGCTTTGTCGCGATCGCGGAGTCGGGGTCGATCAGCGAGGCGGCGCGGCGGCTGCAGCTGGCCAAGTCGGTGGTCAGCGAGCGGCTGGCCGAGCTCGAGCGCACGCTCGGCGCCACGTTGCTGCACCGGACGACGCGCCGCCTGAACCTGACGGAAGACGGCGCCGCGTTCCTGGAGCGCGCCACGCGCATCGTGCGCGAGGTCGAAGACGCCAGCGCCGACATGACCGAGCGCCGCGGCACCTTGTCGGGGCCGATGCGCATCTCGGCGCCGGTCACCTTCGGGCGCATGCACCTGGGGCCGGCGCTGTACCCCTTCCTGGCCCAGCATCCGGCGATCGAGCTGACGCTGGAGTTCGACGACCGCCGCGTGGATGCGGCCGCCGATGGCTTCGACGCGGTGGTCCGTCACGGGCCGTTGCTGGACTCGCGGCTGGTGGCCTGGAAGCTCGCACCGAGCCGGCGCGTGCTGGTCGCCTCACCGGCCTACCTGAAACGCCACGGCACACCGACCAACGTGCAGCAGCTGCAGGACCATCGCGGCATCTTCTACACCAACCGAGGTGCAGCCGATTGGCGCTTCGAGGGCTCCGAAGGCGCCGTCGTCGTGCGCGCCAAGGCGGCGCTGAGGTTGAACAACGGCGACGTGATGCACGACGCGGTCGTGGCCGGGTTGGGACTCGGGCTGATGCCCAGCTTCATCGCCGGCGAAAGCCTGCGCCAGGGCGTCTTGCAGGTGGTCGACATCGGCCTGGAAGCGCCGCAGGAATGGCTCTATGTGGCCCACCCCGAGGGCCGCCGCGCCTCGGCCAAGCTGCGCGCCTTGGTCGAGTGGCTGCGCTCGGCATTCGGCGAGCCGCCGTATTGGGAGCAGTGGCGCGAGCAGCAGCCCAAGCCGATCCGTCGAGTCGCGGCCAAGCGAGGCAAGGCCGGCTGAAATTCAATACGCCACCCAAGCCACGCTTGGGCCGCGGTCGGTTGGGTAGGTATTGCGTTTCGGTGCAGAAAGCGTATAAATCATTTATACGATTACCGAGGCAAAGCATGCCCACCAAGAACAACATGGCCAGCACCCACAAGATCACCAGCACGAGCAAGAGCGCCAACACCCCAGTGGCTGCCAAGCGCGCCGTGCGAGCCAAACAGCCGGCAGACGCCGACAGCCGCGTGGTGCTTGCCAAGAAGGCCGCGGCTCCCGCTGCGGGCCGCACAGCCAAGCCGGCGACGTCGGCCGAAGCTGATGACAAGGCCGCCAAGAAGGCCGGCAAGGGCAACTCGAAGCTGGTGCGCGACAGCTTCACGATGCCCGAAGCCGACTTCGCCGTCATCGCGTTGCTCAAGGGCAGGGCGATGGGCGCGCGCCGCGCCGCCAAGAAGAGCGAGTTGTTGCGGGCCGGCCTGCGCGCCTTGGCCAAGCTCGATGCGAAGTCGCTCGTGACCGCGCTCGATCAACTCGAGACGGTCAAGGCGGGGCGGCCCAAGAAGGGCCACTGAGGTGGCAATGAAGTCGAACCCCGCCCACCGAGTGGCCCCAGCGTTGTGGTTGAGTTGAACGGCAGACCATGGTGATCGACACATCGACCTGGTGGCTGTTCCTGTGCACGGTGAGCCTGCTCAACGTGATGGCTTGGGGCGCTTCGGCCGGTTGGCTCTGGCGCAGCCGCACCCGTTGCCATGCCGACACCTGGCCCCTCGTCCGGCTGCAGATGATCCTGTCAGCGGCCTATGTGCTGGGCTGTGGGTACCGATCGGCCTTTCCGGTCTACGACGTGCAGCGCCTGTGCATGGTCGATTCGTGGCTGTCCAGCGTCATGGTGGGGCGTACGGTCGCGACGATCGCCGAGGTCTGTTTCGCGGCCCAGTGGGCGCTGCTGTTGCGCGATCTGGCGCGTGTCACCGGCAACACGACGGCTGCGAACAGTGCTCGCGTGATCGTGCCGCTGATCGCGGTGGCAGAGATGTGCTCCTGGTACGCCGTGCTGACCACCTCCAACCTCGGTCATGTGGTCGAGGAGTCGATCTGGGCGTTCTGCGCGGCGTTGCTGGTCGTCAACCTGGCGCTGCTGCGGCGGTACTGCAAGCCCGGGGTGCAGCGGGTGGTCGCTGTAGTCTGCGTGCTCGGCGCGGCCTACGTGGCCTACATGGTCTGGGTCGATGTGCCGATGTACTGGGCCCGCTGGGTGCAAGACATGGACCACGGCCGGCACTACCTCACCGTGGCGCAGGGCGTGAGCGACACCTCGGGGCGATGGATCGTGTCGCACCGCTGGGAAGACTGGAAGACCGAGGTCGTCTGGATGTCGCTGTATTTCAGCGTCGGCGTCTGGCTGAGCGTGGCGCTGATGCACCTGCCCACTCGAGCATCACTGCGTGGCACCGGTGCGGCCGCGCCAGAACCCCAGCCGGATCAATTGGCTGGCAAAGGAGCCCTCATGATGAAGTCCACCACCGCTTTCAGCCTGGTCCGCGTGGTCCGCGCGGTTCAGTTCTCGGAGCAAGGCATTCGCAGCGCATGGCGCGACGAAGCCGCCTTTCGGCAGGAGCTGATGTGCATGCTGCTGCTGGCACCGCTGACCTTGTGGCTGCAACTGCCCCGGTTCGACACCGTGCTGTTGCTGGCCTTGATGGCCCTGGTCCTGGTCGCCGAACTGCTGAACTCAGGCCTGGAGGCCGTGGTGGACATGACCTCGCCAGAGTTCAACGTGCTGGCCGCCAAGGCCAAGGACTGCGGCAGCGCGGCGGTCTTCGTCGCGCTGCTGGTCCTCGGTGGTGCCTGGGGCACGCTCGCCGGGCCCGCGCTGTGGGCGCGAATGGCCCTCTGACCGGTCAAAGAGCCATCGCGCGGCTCTCATTGGTGGCCGGCGCTGCCGGCTCACCCGTTCTCAGCTGATCCGGACGATGGACAGCGGCGGTTGCAGCGGGCCCGTCGGGCCCAGCTTGTTCAGCACCGCGACATAGATCTTCCATTCGTTGTCGGTCATCATGCCGTTGACCACGAAAGACCTCGGCTCGCCGCCATCGGGCATCAGCGCGATCGCGGCAAAGCCGATCGCCGGGTTGTTGGGCACGCTGTGGAACTGCCCTTGCTCGGCAATGCTCCAGCCGCGGGTGAGTTCGTAGCGGCCGTCGTAGCCGATCTTGCCGGCGTCGAACGTGAAGCGGATCGTGCCGACGTTGAACACGTCTTCGGGCCACAGGAACTGGCCTTCCAGGCCGACCAGGGTCTTGATGTCCGACGGGCCATGCCAGCCGGCGCCGAGCAGCAGCGTGGACTGGCTGAACTGGGTCTTCAGGCCCTCTTGGGCTTCGGCGGACAACTGCGCGTTGCGCAACAGCGTCTCGACCGTTTTCGACTCGGATGTGGTGCTCGCAGCCATGGCATAGCTCCATAAGTGAGTTGACAAGATCGTCGAAGATCTTAGGGTGTGACGGACCGGCACGCAAACTTTTCGAGCCAAGACCGCACCGCTGCCCGGTCGATCGGTCTTGCCTGTCTGAACGGGGCGTCAACGACCATTTTTCGCTGAGTGTCATTCACAGGCCGGACTTATTTCGTCCCGGCTCGCCGACCCGTGGAACATCGGTTGCCCCTGCCAGGAGTGGGGTAAGTCCACCGACTGATGCCACATGCTGCCTGACCACGTGCCGGCCACTCGCATCTTCTTGTTCAAGGGCCCGGAGTCCGCAAGCCGCGCTGCCAGCGCGGTGGGTGCAGTGCTGACCCTTGGCCTGATCTGCGTGGCGTTGGTGGCCACCGCCCATCTTCGAACACAGGCCGAACAAAGCGCGYGCAACCTGGCTGAAGACCATGCTTACGCGCTCGCCGTTCATGCGGGCCAGGCGCTCACCGCCGCAGACAACATGGCCGAAGGCATGGCGCGCAGCATCAACGACAGGAACCTGGGCAACGGTGATCAGCTGGCCCGCGAACTCGGCTCCCAGGCCGAACAGCGCCTGCTGGCGCTGCGCCGGGCGAGCTTCGAAGGGGTCGAGCTGCTGGCGATCGTCGGCTCCAAGGGCGAACTGATCAACAACTCGAACGTCTATCCGCCCCCGAAGGTCAATTTCTCGTTGCGCGAAGCCTTCCAGGTGGCGCGCGATCGGCCGCAGCAGGGCACCCACGTCAGCGCACCGGTGATCAACCTGGTCAACGGGCGCTGGACCTTCCACTTGTCGCGACGCCTGGAGGATTCGCACGGCCAGTTTCTCGGTGTGGTGCTGGTGGGCCTTTCGCCCCAGTACTTTTCCAACTTCTACGCGGTGCTGCGCCCCGATCGATCCAACCCGCTGACCGATGCCACGGCCATGACGCTGCTGCGCGACGACCGCACGGTGATGGCGCGCTCGCCTCACGATGACCAGGCGCTCGGCCGCCCGATCGGTGCGTGGGGTCCTTACGCGGCCGTCGGCGGGCAGGCCACCGCCGAGGCCAGCGGCACCCCGGCCTTCGAGCCGTGGGATGCGAAGCCGCAGGATCCCGATCGCTTCATCCTGGTCACCGACGACGTGGATGGATTCCCTCTGCGCGTGGCCGTGGCCTTGAGCGACAAGTTCTACCTTGCGCAGTGGCGCAAGCAGGCCCAAGGGGTGGGCGTGTTCACGGCCATTGCGGCGTTCTTCATCCTCGGCACCTTCTCGACCTTGGTGAGGGTGCTGCGCCGGCGCGAGCGCTATCTGCAGGATGTCGAGCGCCTGCGGGCCGAGGCCGAGGCGGCCAGCCGGGCCAAGACCAACTTCCTGGCGACAGTCAGCCACGAGGTTCGCACGCCGCTGAACGGCATCCTGGGCACCGCAGATCTGCTGGTGCGAAGCGGCCTGCAGCCGAAGCAGCTCGAACTTGCCAGCACCTTGCTGACCTCGGGCCGAAACCTGCTGTCCATCATCAACGACATCCTGGACCTGTCGAAGATCGAGGCCGACGAGCTGCAGATCCACATCGCACCGTTTTCGCCGCGCGGCGTGCTGCACGACGTGCTGAGCCTGTTCACCCCTTATGCCTCAGGCAAGGGGCTGGGCTTGGCGATGCACGTGGACAACCGCGTGCCGCCGGTGCTGGGTGGTGATGCCCAGCGGGTCAAGCAGGTCGTCGGGAACCTGGTCAGCAACGCGATCAAGTTCACCGACCGCGGCGACGTGAAGGTGAAAGTCGGTTGGCCGGTCGGCGCCGATGGTTTCAACGTGCTGCGCTTCGATGTGTGCGACAGCGGCGTCGGCGTGCCCACTGAAGCCCGCGAGCGAATCTTTCAGCCCTTTGCACAGGCCGACGGCTCGATCTCGCGCCGGTTCGGCGGCACGGGCCTGGGCTTGGCGATCTCGAAGCGGCTCGTCACGATGATGGGCGGCCGGATCGATTTCAGCAGCGCGCCCGGCGAAGGCAGCTGCTTCTGGATCGAGCTGCCGCTGCCGGAAGTGGCCGGCCCGGTGCCGGACGGCCCCGGCCATGAATATTCGGACTGGACTTTTTCCCACAGCGGAGCGATGCCGCTGCCGCCGGCGACCGCCGAAGAACCGGCGCATCCGCAAGCCGTTCACGTGCTGGTCGTCGAGGACAACGCCATCAATGCGATGGTGGTCGAGGCGCAGCTGTCGCGCCTGGGTTGCACGTGCGACGTGGCGGTGGACGGCGAGGAGGCGCTGCAGCGACTCTCGGCGACACGCTACGAGCTGGTGCTGATGGATTGCATGCTGCCGGGCATCTCGGGCTTCGAAGCCACCCGCCGCTGGCGTGCGATCGAGGCAGAGCAGGGCGGCCAGCACGTGCCGATCGTCGCGCTGACCGCCAATGTGCTGGCCAGCAACTTCGACGAGGCGCGCGAGTCGGGCATGGACGACTTCCTCACCAAGCCCTGCACCCT
>NZ_JBFUGE010000239.1:0-8946 GCF_056403075.1 Ideonella sp. P3_A4
CGATCCGGTCGACCCGACCGAGAAGATCGCCGCCGATCTGCTCGTCAGCCAGAAACGCGTCGGCGGCCTGCAGGCGGTGCAAGTGCCGTTCTTCCCCGAGGGCACGGTGCTGATCACCCGCTTCGACAACCTGTCGATCTACTGGCAGGAGTCAGCCCGTCGCCGCATGGTGCAAGACAACCCGAAGCGCGATCGCATCGAGAACTACGAGTCCAGCAACGACGCCTACGTGGTCGAGGAGTACGGCATGACCGCGCTGATCGAGAAGATCGCGCGCAAGGACACCTGACCCTCCACCTCCAGCCACCACGCACGCCCAGGGAGAACTGCCCCATGTCGTTGAGCCCCGTCCAACGCGCCAAGGCGCGCGCCGAGGCCCGCCGGGCCRCCGCGCAAGATCCGCACGGCGGCCCGGTTTCCAGCGATGCCCACACCCTGCTGCTCGCGCAGCTCGTGGAGCATCGCCGTCGCCTGAAAGACATCCAGTCCATCGAGCGAAAGATCGAAGCCAAGCAGGTCTTCCTGCCCACTTACGACGACTGGATCGATGCCACGCTCGCCGACGGCCGCGGCGCGCAGGATCCCATCGTCACCACGGTGATGGTTTGGCACATCGATGCCGGCAACTACGCGCGCGCCTTGGCGATCGCTCGCTACGCCGTGCGCCACGGCCTGGACCTGCCCGACCAGTACGAGCGCAGCCTCGCCGTCGCCCTGATCGACGAGTTCGCCGCCGCGGCGTTGGTCGGCAAGCTCAAGCCGATCGAGGCTGCCGAGATCCTGCCTGCCGTGCTTGAGCTCACCGAAGGCGCCGACGCGCCGGACCAGGCACGCGCGAAGCTGCACAAGGCCTACGGCTACGCCTTGCTGGGCAAGGCCGGCCCTGCCGACGTGGACTTCAGCGGCACCGACCGCGCACCGTGCGAGGTCGCACTGCAGCACCTCAAGCGCGCGCTCGAGCTGTGGGACCAGGTCGGTGTGAAAAAGGACATCGAGCGCCTGGACCGCCGGCTGAAGCCAGCTGGCCCGAGCGCCTGACCCCGTTCCGGACCCCGGAGCCGGGCGGCTCGACTGGCAGCCCAAGGGCTTGACCGCCACAACGAGCTATCCAGTCGACCACCGCCCACCTACACCGCCACAGCCGATCCGCCATGAGCTTTCAGCCAACCCCCGGTACCGCACCCGAGCCCCCGATCCGGAACGACGACTGGTTCCCCGAGATCGATCTGGCATCGCTGCGCGCTGCGTGCAGGCTGGACGGCACCGTGACGTCCGATCGGCTGCACCACGCCGCGATCAATGCGATCGTCCACGTCAACGCCCAGCTCGCCGCCTGGGCGGTGAAGCAGGCCCTGGCCGGTTACCCCAGCCTCGAGGACGTGCCGGGCCCGCTGGTCGATGACGAGCCGGCGCCCGTGCACCTGTACCGCCGCGCCGTCTATGCCGCCGTGCAGTGCGAACTGATCGAGCGCTATCGCGACTACGACACCACCGCCAAGGGCGACAAGCGCGCCGAGGCCATGGACCCCCGTGTCGATGAGGCGCGTCGCGATCTTCGCTGGGCGATCGCCGATCTGCAGGGCCTGCGTCGGACCACCGTGGAGCTCATCTGATGCTCGTGCGTGCGCAGCAGGGCGACACCCTCGACCGCCTCGCGTGGCGCCACCTCGGCACCACGGCCGGTGTCGTCGAAGCCACCCTCGACGCCAACCCCGGCCTTGCCGAGCTCGGCCCCGTGCTGCCCCTGGGCCACGAGATTGAGCTCGTTACTCCCTCAACGCCCGTGACCACCCAGACGGTGAGCCTGTGGGAATGACCGCCATGAACCAAGAAGTCCCCGATCTGCTCGGCACGCTGGGCGGCCGCATCGCCGATGCCATCAGCTGGGTCGCCAGCGCGCTCAGCATGGCCGCCGCCCTCGGCTTCGTGAACCTCACCGTCGGCCTGCTCAGCGCGGCGTGGCTGGCCACGCAGATCTGGCGCTTCTGGCGGTACGAGGTCCACGCGCTGCGCCAGGCGCGCATGCAGGCTGCCGCCGAACCTGTGCTGACCACTGCCCCCACCTGCCCCACCCCGGAGGATCAACCTTGAAGCTCGTTTCCCACCTGGCCAAGGCCCTGGCCTCGCGCTGGACCCAGTTCGTCGCCTTGCCGCTGCTCGTCCTCGCCTGGTTCGCTTGGTCGGATCCGAGCCGCGGCGCCGCCGACACCTTGCTGCGCGTGCAGATCTGGGCCCAGGCCATCCTCATCACCGGCGTGGCCTACCTGGTCGCGCGCAGCCTGGCAGGGAACGTGCGCGGCGAGAGCTTGGCGCGCCAGGCAGAGCGCGGCAGCATCGCAGCCGGCGTCGCCTTCGCCGGCCTGTGCTTGCTGCGCGGCCTGGTGCTGTTGGGCCTGCTGCTGTTTTTCTCCGGCAGCGTGCGGGCCCAGCCAGTGCCGAGCGCCGCCGTGCGCCTGATGCCCGAGCTGCGCGCACAGATCGACCAGGCCTGGCCAGGCATGCCCACCCCGGCTTACTTCGGCGCCCTCATCGAGCACGAAAGCTGCGTCACCCTGCGCAGTTCGCGCTGCTGGTCGCCCACGAGCCAGCTGAAGACCGCCCGCGAGGAAGGGGCAGGCCTGGGTCAACTCACGCGAGCCTGGCGCACCGGCGGCTCGCTGAGATTCGACACGCTTGCTGAAGTGCGCCAGCTCRACCGGCAGGGCCTCGCCGAGCTGCGCTGGGACACCATCTACCGGCGCCCTGACCTGCAGCTGCGCGCGATCGTGGTCTCCAGCCGCGTCACCTACCACCGCTTGGCCGCGCTGGTGCCGGAGCACGGGCCCCGCCTGGCCATGGCGGACGCGGCCTACAACGGCGGCCTTGCCGGCCTGCTCAACGAGCGCCGCGCCTGCGCCCTTCGCCCCGGCTGCAACCCCGCGCGCTGGTTCGGCCACGTGGAGCTGACCTGCCTCAAGAGCCGCGCCCCGCTGTATGCGGGCCGTAGCGCCTGCGACATCAACCGGCACCACGTCACCGACGTGCTGCTGCAGCGCATGCCCCGCTACGCGACTCTCCTGCCGACGCCGGCAGGCCGCACCTGACTGCATGCAAGAAGCGGTGCGCGCCCCCTTGACCCTGCTGGCCGCCATGGCCAGCGCCGCGGCGATCGCGTGGCTGGGTGCCAGCGGCCGCGCCAACCAGGCCTGCGAGGTGCGCCAGGCCCGCGTCGAGGCCAAAGCGGCTGCCGGCCTGGCTGCCCAGTCCGAGCGCCATCGCAGCGCCGAGAAAGCGCTGCGCGACCGCATCGACGCCGACAGCGCCCGCCATCAACAGGAGATCGCCGACCTTGAACGCTCGAAGCACGACCTGGCTGCTCGCCTGCGCGCTGGCGCTGTGCGCGTGTCAGTCCCCGCCGCCGCTTGCCTGCCCGCCGCCGGTGGAGGCGCCGGCGCTGACGATCAAGCCGCGCGAGCCGAACTTGCGCCAGAGACTGCACTCGCTCTGGACGCAATCGCAGCCGACGGAGACACCGCCATCATCGAGCTCAACCACTGCCTTGCCGCCTACGACGCCGTCCGTGCGGCCGTAGGCGCAACGCGATAGCCCGGCGCACCCATGCTCAAGCCGCAAAGCCTGTTCGATCATCTCAGCGCGGCCGTGCCGGCCTTTGCCACGTCGCCGGACCAGCTCAGCATGCTGGTGCGATCCGGGCGCATCGTCGCCGCCGGCGCCGCTTCGTTGAGTTTCGAGTACCGCTACACCGTCCAGCTCGTGGCGCTGGACTTCGCCGGCCACCCGGACGCGATCGTGGTCCCGCTGCTGGCGTGGCTGCGTGTGAACCAGCCCGAGATCGCCGACAACCCCGAGTTGCGCGACAAGAGCGTGCGCTTCGAGGCCGAGTACCTCAACCGCCTAACCGTCGACTTGTCTCTCGAAGTGGACCTGACCGAACGAGTCATCGTGGCTCGGCGCCCCGCTGGCGCCGAGCCGGATCCCGTCACCACCTTCGAGCGGTGGGATGTGCGCCACGTCGGCGAGCCTGCGCGCCTGGGCGTGGTCGACCAAGCCGAACACTGGGAAATCTACGAGCGCGACGAGCTCATCGCCACCTGGGGCATCGCGCCGGAGCGCGCGTAAGCCACGTGATGGACACCGCCGCCGTCCTCGAGGCCTGGCTGGAGCCGTTGCTGGCCCAACTCGAGCCTCGTGGGGTACGCCAGCTGGCGCGCCGCCTGGCCACCGGCCTGCGACGCCGGCAGGCAGCCCGCATCGCCAACCAACGCAATCCCGACGGCAGCGCGTACAAGCCACGATCGCCGCAGCGCCTACACCGCACCGTCGCCACGCCAGGCCCACTGCACCGAGAGCGCCTGCGCGTGCAGTCCATGTTCACCAAACTGCGCACCACGAAGCACCTGAAGGCGCGTGCCGATGCGGAGGCGGTCACCGTCGAGATCTCTGGCCGTAGCGCACGCATCGCCTCGGTGCACCAGTACGGCCTGCTCGACCGGCCACAACCTGGCGGGCCGGAAATCCGCTATCCGGCGCGTGAGCTGCTCGGGTTCTCCGCCGACGACCTTGAGTGGCTGCAGGCGTCGCTGCTCGAACACTTGACGATCTGATTCGCTGGCTTCCTCTCATCCCCGATGGGGGAGCCAACTGGATCATTGATAACTGTCGATACGTGGAAATTGCGGCTGCAGGCCGCCTACGATCCCGGCGGTGGAGCTGAGGCCATCGATGTTGTCAAACTTGTTGCTGCGCAGCAGCGCCGGCCAGACTGCTCATGCGCCTCGGTAGCCGCGCCCCAAAAGCTTGAGTCGGCGCGACATTCTTCCCCTGGTGGAACCAATGTCACCGCGCGGACGAACCGCACTCATCGCAATCTAGTTGCCGCTGGACCAGAGCACGAACAACTTGCCGTCGGTAGAGGTGTTGACGACCCAGGTCATGGCCCCGCGCCCAAATTCCACCAAATAGACCTCAGCAGGACCACTTTGCGTCTGTTGCACGCCACGGAGGACGGCCTCTTTGATCGAGCCCTTTTGCGCGATTGCCTTACCTATTTCCGGCATCTGCTGTTCACACGCGTCGAGCAACATTGCGCCCATGATGTCTGCTGGACACTTGCCACTGGCTGTCGATTGCAGCGCCCTAATAAGCAGCTCGCGGAACCGGCCGCTACCCCGTTGCGCGACGCCGTCAGGGATGCCAGCAAATCGGGCAGGCGACTTTGGGACAGATTCTTCCGACACGCCATCCAGCGTCGGCTGTGATGCGCTGGACCAGAGCACGAACAACTTGCCATCAGCACCGGTGTTGAGGACCCAGGTCATGGAGCCTCRCTCAAATTGCACACGGTAAACCTCAGCTGGACCACTTGGCATCTGCTGAATGCCGCGGAAGAGAGCTTCCTTGATCGAGCCCTTCTGTGCGATCACCTTCCCCATCCCAGGCATCTGCTGCTGACACGCGTCGAGCAACGTCTCGCCCATGATGTTTGCTGGACACTTGCCACCGGCGGTAGATTGCAGCGCCTTGACAAGCAGATCTCGAAACTGACCGCCACCTCGCAGTTCGATGCCGTCATGGACCGCTGGAGCCACAGAGGTGGGGATTCGCGGGGCGTTGTCCTGAATTGCGTGGCCACGATTGCCAGCGCCAGCGAATCGGACGGGCGACTTTAGGTCCGACTCTTCGGACGCACTATCCAGCGTTGGCGCTGACGTCGTAGGAAGCGGCTGATTCCCCATTGTTGGCGAAACGCTAGTCAGTGCGCGCGGGGACTCTGGAAGCTCTGAATGCTGACTAGTCACCACTAAATGCTGGCTTGCGTCAATACTCGTCGTACTCGTTGAATGGTCGCTCTTGTCGATGACGACTGGAGCTGCGTTCGCCTTCTCTTCCGCCAACGCTTTCCTTAGCTTTGTCCATGATTCTCCAACGGACGCAAGTCCCCCAACGACAACGCCCGCGACGAGGACGGCCGCCACCAAAGGATTGTCCTTGGCTCGCCTCGTCCACTTGTCTACCAGTGAGTCTTGGTTAGCAGTGTTCTCGCCCACGAAACACTCCTCTCCTTAGTGGCCGGCCCTGCAGCGCATAGCTGCCATTGCAGGCGGCGGCCCCGGAATGATGGCTGGCACGGCCGCGGTCGACTCCCTCAGCACGAAGATCTCGAGGGCGGCGCCAGGACCCCACTCTAGCCCTCGGCTTCGCAAGCCGTGTTTTCAAAGCAGTAGCGATCTACAGCCGATATTTCTTCGGAATCGGGTGAGTCCTGCAATCGAAGGGACCATCGCTTCCGCTGCCACGGATGTGTGCCTCGAAGTATTGCCGCTTCGAATCCGCGGTCTGAAGCGCACGCACAGTAGCAGCGTCGATCTCGCAGTAGTGATAGTAGGACGACCTGAGCCGGATGAGCATGTACCGATCGGCCGCGTCGTAGCAGATCCGCGAAACGTCGCCGCCCTCCCGGACGTCGGCACAGGCGAAGGACTCCAGCGAAACGGCGCCGTGGTACTTCACCTGCACCGTCTCCGCCACGGCGAGCTGGCAGAACGACATGAGCAAAACGGGAATGACGCGTCTCAATGGGGCCTCCTCAGCTTGACGGGGCGTTGCCTTGCAACATGCAATACGGATTCGCCGGTCAAAACCCGACATGCGCCGGAAAGAATTAACCCTAGGAGACGATGCTGGAAGCACGGGGCACAGTGCTCGAGTCCTCCACGACGCCCGAGCCTCGGCGCCGCGTGACGTTCGAAGGAGACATCATGCGCAAGATCTCGCTCGCGGCGCTGCTGGTCGTCGTAGCTCTGGCATCGTCAGCATCCACGCTAGTCGACGTTCCGAAGCCCTGCGGCGCGGCCACGGTCATTGCACTCACCGACCAAGAAGACGATGAAGTCGCCCACGGCGGCGGGCTCAACGCCTGTGGGTGCCACTTCAATCGCAAGACCGGTGAATGCCACTGTCACCAGAACCGTGGGTGCGGTTGCGCGTGCCAGCCGGCTGGCTGCAAGTGAGCGGAATGGCGTAAGGCTTCACTCGCGGCGGATGCTTGTTCCGCCAAACCTTACGACGCGCAAGCCCCGCCGTGTGCCTCTGATGCGGCAACGCCGACCTGTCCACCGGTGAAGCCCATCGGAGTTAGTGCGCGACGCACCGGCGCGCCTGCTCCCATGAGAACCACGTCTGCCTAGGCGATGGCGGCAGGATCAATTCGCCATCGGCGCCTGGCTCGCGCTCCCAGCAACTGCAGCCGTCTTCAGGGCCCGATCGAACTCTGCAGCAGGCCGGGTGGATGCATTCCGCGGCAGTTCCCTGCGCGGTCCATCCGGCGAAGTAGTGGCAGGCGGAACAGGGGCACGCCCCGGCCGCACGGTGGTTGTGGCCCATGATGTCCTTTCGGCCTCTGCCGGGCCTGTATCCCGTCCAAGGCACTGATGATCACCCGGCTGTCAGCTGCTGCCAAACGCGTATCCGCGGGTGGCCAGAATCCCGAGCGGCGTGCATGGGTTCGCGCTGTGAGCCCTGGTCGTCGTCAGCAATGCGCTGTAGGCGCGAAGCAAAGCGGTGCCCCCGGGGAACCTCGTGAGCCACACGGGACGGGACGGCTCGTATACTTTGAATCAGCCAGTCGGGCCGAAACCTTGCACAGGTCTGTAAGGGGACTGCCGAAGCGGTGGAGTAACCCTCCTAGGCCCGTCTTGGCGCCCCTCGTGGGGAAGTCTGGAACTTCCAGATCGAGAAGGGTTCTTGCCCGGCACCGACTGTGCTTGCTCCAAGCGATTTCAGGTGCAGCCTTTCCGCAAGATGATTGGCAAGCCAAATCCTTGGCGGGCTTGCATCCTGAGCAAGATGGCGCTTGTTCCAGTGATATGCGATCGCCCCAGTCATCAGGTCGACGAACTGAATCAAGTTTGACTCCTTCGAGTCTCGAAACTCGACGCGCCTAAATGGTCGAACGCCGAACTTGCTGTTGGCGCCGTTGTTCAGAATCGTTCGAAGCTCAGCCAGCGTCTGGCGCGTAGTCCGATCATCAAGGAAGCAGTCGAGCGCCGCACCATCTCGCCCGAACAGCCGGGCACACTTGACCAAGAGCTGGTAGATGAACTTCGAGAAGCCAATCTCATGGTCTCCACCGTTGTATCGCCCGTGGTCAAGTTCCGTTGCGTCGATCACGATGGCATAGAAGCCAGGCGTCTTCTTATGTAGGCCCGATATCCCAACGTCCATGAACTCCGCATAGGCCCTTAGCATCTGCTTAGAAACCTTGCCCCATTTCATCTCTCGATCGAGCCGGTGATTTGTACGCACCGCCTGGAGTGCTGCATCGAATCCCTCTACTCGCCCCTGCTCAATAACCAGTGCTCCAAGCACCATGAAATGGGCACCGGACTGGCTGCTTTCATCGACATAGATGTGGAACCGGCTCTTTGCCTGCTGGGACGGGATGGATGGAGCCTGCAGCACCCAGAAAGCGTCTCATTTTCGAGATGCCGAGGCTTCAGGGTGTGCCCCAATAGCAGCAGGGGCCGTTCTAACCTTGCGCGCGGCTCGCGACGGACCCGGCCTCCGCCAAACAACGCGCCAGGGGTGCCAGGTGACGGCCCGGCGCGCCGTGATCCCTACGCCAGTCCGCCGGCTACCCCCGTCTGGGCGATGCCGGCGCCGCGCGAGCGCTGCGACACTGCAGGCCATGGATGCTGTACTGCTTTGCCTCGTCGTCGCCATCACCGACGGCGACACCCTTCACGCCCGGTGCGGCGAGTCACCCGAGATGGTCGTGCGCCTGGCCGAGATCGATGCGCCGGAGAAGCGCCAAGCCTTTGGCGATCGGAGTCGCCAGCACCTGGCCGAGCTGTGCTTTGAGAAGCGCGCCGAGGTCCAACCAAAGGCCCGCGACCGCTACGGCCGCACCGTTGCGCGCGTGACCTGCGACGGGAAGGACGCCAACGC
>NZ_JBFUGE010000240.1:0-8929 GCF_056403075.1 Ideonella sp. P3_A4
CCTTCGGAGCGATCAGGAAATGAAACGCTACTTTCGCCGCGCGCCGTGGGAACACGGCACCACCGCGCTGATCGGCATTGGCCTCGCGATGCTGATGCAGCCCTGGGCCATCGAGGTCTACAGCTACGGGTTCACCGTGCTGCTGGCGGGCGTCATCGGCTATTCCATTGCCGGCAAGTTGCCGGAGAACTGACATGGCTGAAATCCGAATCCAGAACCTGCAGAAGCGCTTCGCCGACTTCACCGCGGTGCGCGACTCCTCGCTGGTGCTCGAAGACGGCAAGTTCGTCGTGCTGCTCGGGCCCTCGGGCTGCGGCAAGACGACGACCTTGCGCATGGTCGCCGGGCTCGAATTCCCCAGCGCCGGCCAGATCACGCTGGACGGGCAGGACGTCACCTACCTGCGACCGCGTGAACGCGACATCGCGATGGTGTTTCAGCTGTTCGCGCTGTACCCACACATGGGCGTGCGCGACAACCTCGAGTTCCCGCTGCGCAACGAGGGCGTGCCGCGCGCCGAGATCGACAAGCGCGTCAAGCAGGTTGCGAGCATCCTGCGCATCGAGCACCTGCTGGGCTCGCGCATCGGTGGCCTGGCGGGTGGCGACCGCCAGCGCGTGGCGCTCGGCCGGGCCATCGTGCGCGAGCCCAAGGCGTTCCTGATGGACGAGCCGCTGGGCACGCTCGATGCCGAGTTCCGCGAGCTGATGTGCGTCGAGCTGCGCAAGCTGCACGAGCGGCTGAAGACCACCACCGTGTTCGTCACGCACGACCAGAACGAGGCGATGGCGCTGGCCGACCACATCGTGGTGATGAACAACGGCGACATCCTGCAGGCCGACGATCCGCACGGCATCTACAACTTCCCGTCCTGCGTGTTCGTCGCCAAGTTCATCGGCCGCCCGCCGATGAACATGCTGAAGGTGCGCGGCGCTGTTGCCGCTGGCGCCCGCCAGGTGCAGGTCGACGGGCAGCCGGTCGATGTGCCCACCGTCCAGGCGCCCGCCGAGAACGCGTTGCTGGGCATCCGCCCCGAGCATGTGCGCCTGATGCCGGCAGGCGAAGGTCTCGCCGGGCAGGTGAAGGGCGTCGAGTATTTCGGGTCGCACTGGATCGCCGAGCTGCAGACCGACGCCGGCGTGCTGAAAGCCCTTGTCGACAAGGGCACGCGGCCAGCCGAAGGCGACCGGATCGGACTCGGGTTCGACAAGAACCGCCTCGTCCTTTTCGATGCCGACACCGAGCGCTTGCTGCCGAGCGCCACCACCACCGCCCACCGACCGAGCATGCGCCATGGCTAGCATCACCCTTCAAGGCATCACCAAGCGTTTCGGCGAGGTGACCGCCGTCGACGACATGCAGCTCGAGATCGCCGATGGCGAGTTCTTCGTGCTGCTGGGCCCGAGCGGCGCCGGCAAGACGACCACGCTGCGCCTCATCGCCGGGCTCGAAACGCCGGACGCCGGCAGCGTGTGCATGAACGGCGCCGACATGACGCCTGTCGCCCCCGCGCTGCGCGACTGCGCCTTCGTGTTCCAGCAGTACTCGCTGTATCCGCACCTGACGGTCTACGACAACATGGCCTTCCCGCTGCGCGCGCCGATGCGCCGCATCGACGAGGCCGAGATCAAGCGCCGCGTCGAGCGCGTCGCCGCGATGCTGCACATCGAAGGCAAGCTGCAACGCAAGTCGACCGCGCTGTCGGGCGGCGAGATGCAGCGGGTGGCGATCGGTCGTGCGCTGGTGCGCGAGCCACGCGTGTACCTGATGGACGAGCCGCTGTCGTCGCTCGATGCCGGGCTGCGCGAGGAGTTGCGCGTCGAGCTGAAGCGGCTGCAACGCAGCAGCGGCGCGACCGTGGTCTACGTGACCCACGACCAGGTCGAGGCAACGACGTTGGCCGATCGCATCGCGATCCTCGAACACGGCCGCATCCAGCAGGTGGGGACGCCGCTGCAGATCTACGACCAACCGCAGTCGATCGACGTTGCGCAGCGCCTGGGTTCGCCGACGATCAATGTGCTGCCGGCTTCGTGGTTCGCGGGCACCGCCGATCCGCGCGCGATGCACGTGGCGATTCGGCCCGAGGACGTGCAGCTGTCTGCCGCCGCGGGCTCGCAGGCTTATGCCGTCATCGAGTGCTCGCTGGTCAAGCACTTGGTGGTGGCGGAACGGATGGGGGTCGAGGTGCGTGCCCGCACGATGCTCGACCAGGCCCTGGTGCCGGGCGCGCAGGTGCAGATGACCTTCCCGCCCAAGCACTGCATGTTCTTCGACGCCGCAGGGCGGCGGCTCGCCGCCTGACGCGTCATGCGAAGGAGACCGATCATGAACGAACACGCCTACCTGTTGCGCTTCCGCTCGCTGTTCGACCCGGGCCGGGCCTACGTCTTCCCGTGCGACAAGGCGGGCCACGTCGACCTGGACACCTTGAGCGAGCGTGCCCGCACCAACTACCTCTACGCCAGGACTGTGGTGGGCCGTGAGTTCACGATGCCCGACGTGCAGCCCGCCTCCCTTCACTGACCAGCCGTCCGGGCGCGACCCCCACCAAGCAACAAGGAGAGACCTTGAATACCCCCATGATTCTCGAGGCGGTGGCTGCCGTGCAGCGCGCCATCCTGACCAACGAAGCGCAGATCGAATCGCTCGACCGCGCGATCGGCGATGGCGACCACTTCATCAATGTGAGGCGCGGCTGCGAAGTGGCCGTCTCGCTCAGCGCCGAGTTGCGGGACCTGCCGCCCGCGCTCGCGCTGCACAAGATCGGCATGAAACTGCTGGGCACCATCGGCGGCGCCTCGGGCCCGCTGATCGCCAGCTTTTTCATGGCCATGGGCAAGGAGCTCGAAGGGTTGGCCGAGCCCGACCGCGCGGAGTTCGCCGCCGCGTTCGCCAGCGGTGTCGAGGCGATCAAGCAGCGCGGCAAGGCCGATGTCGGCGAGAAGACGATGCTCGACGTGCTGATCCCCGTGTCGCGGCTGTTGATCAGGCTCGTCGATGACGACGCGCCGCTGCCCGAGCTGTGCGCGCAGCTGAAGGAAGAAGCCAACCGCAACATGCTGGCCACGCGCGACATGATCGCCAGCAAGGGACGCGCTTCCTTCCTCGGCGAGCGCGCACTGGGCCACATCGACCCGGGCTGCAAGACCTGCGAGGTGGCGATCGGTGCCGTCTGCGACACCGTGCTGCCGTCCGCTCTGTCGCAGGAGGCCGCATGAACCACCCCCACGCGCACATTCGTTCGCTGCCCCCCGAGGGGGCGTCGGCCTCCTTTGAGGCGGCTCGGCAGGAGGCCGCATGAAAAAGTTCATCAACGACATCGACTCGGTGATGCGCGAGTCGCTCGGCGGGCTGGTCGAGGCCCATCCCGGCCTGCTGCGCGTCGAGTTCGAGCCGACCTTCGTCGCTCGCGCCAAGCGGGCCACCAACAAGGTCGCGCTGCTGTCAGGGGGCGGCTCCGGGCATGAGCCGCTGCACGCAGGTTTCGTGGGCCAGGGCATGCTCGATGCCGCCTGCGCAGGGCAGGTGTTCACTTCACCCACGCCCGACCAGATGCTCGCGGCGGCTGCGGCGGTGCATTCCGGCCGCGGCGTGCTGTTCATCGTCAAGAACTACGCCGGCGACCTGATGAACTTCCAGATGGCCAGCGAGATGCTCGATCTCGAGAACGCCACGGTGCTCGTCAACGACGACGTGGCGGTCGAGAACTCCAAGCACACCACCGGCCGGCGCGGCGTGGCGGGCACGCTGATGGTCGAGAAGATGGTGGGCGCGGCGGCCGAGGCCGGCGCTTCGCTGCTGGAGTGCAAGTCGATCGGTGACCGCGTCAATGCGGCGACCGCATCGATGGGTGTGGCCTTCACCAGCTGCACGGTACCGGCGGCTGGCCGCACCACCTTCGACATCGGCGACGACGAGATGGAGGTCGGCGTCGGCATCCACGGTGAACCGGGCCGCCGGCGCGAGAAGGTCAAGCCGGCCGGGCTGATCGTCGACGACCTGCTCGGCGCGATCCTGGCCGACCTGAAGCCGCAGCGCGGCAGCGAAGTGCTGCTGCACGTGAACGGGTTTGGCGGCACGCCGCAGATGGAGCTGTACCTGCTGTACCACTGCGCCGCCGAGCGGTTGCGTGYGCAAGGGCTCAAGCCGGTGCGCTCGCTGGTGGGCAACTACACCACTGCGCTCGAGATGGCCGGCGCGTCGCTGACCGTGACGCTGCTGGACGACGAGATGAAAGAGCTGTGGGACGCGCCGGTGCACACGGCCGCCCTGCGCTGGTGAGCCCATCATGCGGCGCAGAGCATTGCTTTTCGGTCTGCCGGCGCCGCTGCTCGCTCCGCTGGCGACAACGGCGACGGTGCCGTCACACAGCAACGGCGTGCCGCCGATCCGGCTCGGGCAATCGGCACCCGTCACCGGGCCACTGGCCCGGGTCGGCATCGCGTTTCGGGACGCGGCGCGAGCGGTCTTCGCAGAGGTCAATGCGCAAGGCGGCATCGGCGGGCGCGAGCTCGAGCTGGTGACGCTCGACGACGAGGACCGTGCCGAGCGCACGGCGGTCAACGTCAAGCTGTTGACGTCGCAGCACCAGGTGATCGGGCTGTTCGGCTTTGTGGGTGCCGGGGCTCACCGCGTCGGCGCGCGCGCAGCAGCGGACGAGGGGCTGCCCTATGTGGCGCCTGTCAGCGGCTCGCAGGAGCTGCGTTCTGGCGCATTGCCGTGGATGTACCACCTGCGCGCCAGCCACCTGGACGAGATCGAGTACATCGCGCGGCACACCAACCAGCTCGGTATTCGCCGCGTCTCGCTGGTGTCTGAATACAACTCGCAGGGCTGGGAGCTGCGCGACGCGCTGATCTCTTCCTTCGAGTCGCGCGGTGACGCCGTCGCGTCGATCAGCAGTGTGGACCATGAAGGCAGCCGCTACAGCCTGCCCGGCGCGGTGATGTCTGTCTTGGCGGGGCGGCCCGAGGCCATCTTGCTCGGGGCTGACTATGTGGCCAGCGCGCGCTTCGTCGAGGCGGCTCGGCAAGCCGACTACGCGGGCCTTTTCTACACCCTGTCGACGGTGGGCGGCAACGCGTTGATGGAGATGCTGGGCCCGCGGGCCCCTGGCGTCTCGGTGACGCAGGTGGTGCCGTTCCCGTGGAGCGCCGCTTCGGTCGTCGGGCGCAACTTCATGGCGTTCTGCACGCGCCACCAGATCGAAGCCTCGTTCGCCAGCATGGAGGCCTACCTGAGCGCCAACCTGCTCGTCGATGGTCTGCGGCGCATGCGCGAGCCGACGCCGGCCAAGCTGGCCGAGGCACTCGACAGCCTGCCGCCCCGCGACTTCGGTGGGTTCGTCGGCGCCTTCTATGGCAAGTCGCGTCGTGCGCCCGCGCAGATCGACCTGACCGTGTTCACTCGCAGCGGAAAGTTCGTCAAATGAGCGCCGCCGGGGCAGCGCTGCGGGAGGGCCAATGAACACGCCGAAGCTGGTGATCGGCAACTGGAAAATGCATGGCTCCAGCACCTTGCTGCGTGCGTTCGGCGAAGCCGCGTCGCGTGACTGGCCTGGCTGCGAAGCGGCGCTGTGTGTGCCCTATCCGCTGCTGTCGGTGGCGCAGGCCAGGTTTGCTGCCACGCCGTTGCGCTGGGGTGCACAGAACTGCTCGGCCGAGGACGATGGTGCGTTCACTGGCGAGATCTCGGCGCGCATGGTCCGCGAATTCGGTGCCCGCTACGTGATCGTCGGCCACTCCGAATGCCGCGACCGTCACGGCGACACCGATGGCCATGTCGCCAGCAAGGCGCGGCGGGCGCTGGCGGCGGGGCTGGTCCCGATCGTCTGTGTCGGTGAAAGCGAGGCCGAGCGCGACGGCAATCAGACGGCGTTGGTGTTGCGTCGGCAGTTGCTGCAGCTGGCGCGTGTGTTGGGTCCCGACATGGCCTCCATCGTCGTCGCCTATGAGCCGATCTGGGCCATCGGCTCGGGCCGCAGCGCGACGCCTGGATTGATCGACGATACGCATGGCCTGATCGCGGAGATGCTCGCCTTCCAAGTCAGCCTCACGACAGCAGCGGTGCGCATCCTCTATGGCGGCAGCGTGACGCCGCGCAATGCCGAGTCGATCCTGGCGCGTGAACTGGTGGCGGGCGTGTTGGTGGGCAAGGCCTCGCTGGTGCCGGCCGACTTCATGGACATCTGCTGGGCAGCAACCCATTGCGGCGTGGCCCGTGCGCCACCCCGGACTGACGGCGCTTCGCTGCACCGCGCCAGTTGAAGAGTGGCCCGCCGCAGTGGCCCGGGTGTCAGCAGAGCAAGAAACTTCGGAGGGGTGTTGTTCGGCCGCAGAGTCTTGCTTGGCGGCGCATGCGAAGGAAGTGGTGATGTGTTGTATCAAGGTCCAGGAAGACGTGGTGCTGCAGCAGCAGAACCGCCTGCGAGTCGACATCCCCATGCCCGCCGACATCAACTGGTCGACGACCATTGAGTGGGTGCGGGGCAGCGTGGTGGCGTCTGCGGTGATCTTTGCCCCGGGCGGCTGCCAGGCCGCCGTCGTGGGTGGCCACTTGCCCGATGCGGCGCGCGACCTCGGTCAAGCGATCGAAGCGGTCGCGAAGTCTGGGCGCGTGGACGGTGGCATCCGCCTGCAGGTCAGCTGGGGCGCGCGGGCCTGTGCCGAAGTGCTGGCGCTGAAGCGCCGCTTCGGTCTGCGCAGCCTGGCCGTGATGAGCTGGGCCGTCGGTTCGGGCCGGCTGGCATCGCTGACGCTGGTGAACGCTGCCTGCCACGACCTGCAACGCGCGGATGACGGACCATTGCTGGTCATCGCTGAATCGCTGCGGGAGCGTTGCATGCTGCAGCAGCGCCTGCGCGAGTCGACGCTCGTGACCCGACGGCTAGAAGACGTGGCGCGTGCGTCGGGCGACTGGGTCTGGGAGACCGATGAGCAGTACCGCTACACCTGGGTCCACGGTGCCGTGCCCACCGGGCCGCACCACGCGTTCTGGCCGCCCAAGATTGGTGAGTTGATCCCGTCCGGCCTGGTGGTCAACTGGCTGGGCGAGCCTGAGTTGCCGCTGAAGGATTTCCACGCCGTGCTGCGCCAGGGCGAGGCCATTGTTCGCCTGGTGACCAAGGAGCAGGCCCAGGGCCACACACGCTACGTGTCGCGCAGCGCCGTGCCGCTGTTCAATGCCGATGGATCGCTGCGGGGTTACCGCGGCTCGGCGCGGGATGTGACGCAGAGCCTCGAGGCCAAGGCGCAGCTGTGGCGGCGCGAAAGGGCGTTGCGCCGCGCCAAGGAGCGGGCCGAAGCCAGCAGCCAGGCGAAGTCGGTGCTGGTGTCCAAGGTCGGGCATGAGCTGCGGACACCGCTGAACGCCATCGTGGGTTTGGCGCAGTTGATCCAGATGCGCAACGCCCCGGACGACAGTGCGGCGGTGGAACGTTGGGTGGCCCAGATCGCCAAGACAGGTTGGCACATGGTCGATGTGCTGGACATGTTGATGGAGCTGGGCCGAACGGGCACGGTGAACGCATCGATTGCGAGCAAGTCGGTCGACCTTGTCGCGGTGGTGCGCGATGCGATGCACATCGTCGAACGCGAGGCGCTGGCGCGCTCCATCAGCGTCAGGTTCGACAGCCAGGCGCCGGTGCAGGCGCTGGGCGATGGCCGGGCGATCTGCCAGGTGGTGGTCAACCTGCTGACCAACGCAATCAAGTACAACCGCGAGGGCGGCCAGATCCGTGTGACCGTGGCGCGGGGCGAACGGGCCCGGATCGAGATCCAGGACACCGGGCCCGGCCTGTCCGAAGCCCAGATGGCCCGCTTGTACCGGCCTTTTGAACGGTTAGGTGCCGAGGCCTCCAACGTGTCGGGCCACGGCCTTGGGCTGCTGATCTGCAAGGAACTGGTGGCATCGATGGACGGCGAGCTGCAAGTCCAAAGCACGGTCGGGCAGGGGACGACGTTCGCCGTTGTGCTGCACGTGTCCCGTGACGGTGAGATGCGCACCGAGGATGGCAAGGCCACGGTGGCGATGGCGCAAGGCCACGAATAGTCGCGAGCGAGAGGCTGCGTGGCGCCTCAGGGGCGAGGGCCGAAGCGTTCGGCCGAACGGGCGCGGGCCTTGGCGGCCTCGATCTCTCGGTTGCGCGGTTCGGCCGTGGTGACCAGAGAACGGATCAGCGCCCGGGCCGTTGCCGCGACTTCCTCCACCGCCCGGTCGAATGCCTCCTCATTGGCTTTCGACGGCACGTTGAAGCCGCTGAGCTTGCGCACGAATTGCAGCGACGCATCGCGAATCTCCAGCTCGGTCGCGGGCGGATCGAAATTGAACAGGGTCTTGATGTTGCGGCACATGGTCAGGTGGCTTCTGCGCGGAGCAAGACGGGCAGATTAGCCCGTCCCGGCATCCCTGCGTTTCAAAGGGCTGCTGCGGTCGTCTCGCAATGACCGCGGCGGTGCGATCTGCAAGGAGACCGCGGCACTGCGCTGGTGACGCCGCACGGCGGTTGAGCGTCGCGCTTGGCGCGGAAGATGCTTGGTGCCCGGCATGGGCAAAACCTTCATCCGCGTGGCCGAGGTGTGGGTGCCGTCGCCGGACGGCACTCTGTTGGAACTGGGGGGCGGCTGGTTCGACGAGGCGCCGGCCTTCGGCGCGATCAGCCGCAGCATGTGTTTCGGACGAGCCGAGGGTTTGCCGGGCCGTGCCTGGGAGGACCGGCGGCCGGTGCTGCTGCGCAGCTTCGAAGGTTCGTACTTTCGTCGCACGGCAGCTGCGCATGCAGCCGGCCTGAGTTGCGCGGTGGCCTTGCCGATCTTTGCCGACCAGCAGCTGGCGTGCGTGGTGGTGCTGCTGTGTGGCGACAGCGCCGAGCATGTCGGCGCGATCGAGCTGTGGCGCAACGACCCGCGGTTGACCGGCGACCTGACGC
>NZ_JBFUGE010000241.1:0-8885 GCF_056403075.1 Ideonella sp. P3_A4
CCACCGGGTAGCCGGCCAGCACGCCGTTCGGCAGCGTGTCGACGATGCCCTTGTTCACCGCGGGGATGAACTCGCGCGGCACCACGCCGCCCTTGATCGCGTCGACGAACTCGAAGCCCTTGCCCGGCTCTTGCGGCTCGATCGACAGCACAACGTGACCGTACTGGCCCTTGCCGCCCGACTGGCGAACGAACTTGCCTTCGATGTCGGTCACGGCCTTGCGGATCGTCTCGCGGTAGGCCACCTGCGGCTTGCCGACGTTGGCCTCCACGCCGAACTCACGCTTCATGCGGTCGACGATGATTTCCAGGTGCAGCTCGCCCATGCCGGAAATGATGGTCTGGCCGGACTCTTCGTCGGTACGCACGCGGAACGACGGGTCTTCCTGGGCCAGGCGGCCCAAGGCGATGCCCATCTTTTCCTGGTCGGCCTTGGTCTTCGGCTCGACGGCCTGCGAAATCACCGGCTCCGGGAAGACCATCTTTTCCAGCGTGATGATCGATTCCGGATCGCACAGAGTTTCGCCCGTGGTCACGTCCTTCAGACCCACGCAGGCGGCGATGTCGCCGGCCAGGATTTCCTTGATTTCTTCACGCTGGTTGGCGTGCATCTGCAGGATCCGGCCGATGCGCTCCTTCTTGCCGCGGATCGGGTTGTAGACCGAGTCGCCCGACTTCAGCACGCCCGAGTAGACGCGCACGAAGGTCAGCTGGCCGACGTACGGGTCGGTCATCAGCTTGAACGCCAGCGCGGCGAACTTCTCGTTGTCGTCGGCCTTGCGGCTGGTTTCCTTGTCGTCGTCATCGGTGCCGGGAACCGGCGGGATGTCGATCGGCGAAGGCATGTACTCGATCACGGCGTCCAGCATGCGCTGCACGCCCTTGTTCTTGAACGCGGTGCCGCACAGCATCGGCTGGATCTCGGTGGCGATCGTGCGCGTGCGCAGGCCACTCTTGATCTCTTCCTCGGTCAGCTCGCCCGACTCGAGGTACTTGTTCATCAGGGTCTCGCTGGCTTCGGCAGCCGCTTCGACCATGTTCTCGCGCCACTTCTGGGCATCGGCCTGCAGCTCAGCAGGGATGTCCTCGTAGTTGAACTTCATGCCTTGCGAGGCTTCGTCCCAGATGATCGCCTTCATCTTGATGAGGTCGATCACGCCGGTGAAGTTTTCTTCGGCGCCAATGGGAATCACCACCGGCACCGGGTTGGCCTTCAGGCGGGTCTTCATCTGGTCGTAGACCTTGAAGAAGTTCGCGCCGGTACGGTCCATCTTGTTGACGAACGCGAGGCGGGGCACCTTGTACTTGTTGGCCTGGCGCCAGACGGTTTCCGACTGGGGCTGCACGCCACCCACGGCGCAATAGACCATGCAGGCACCGTCGAGCACGCGCATCGAACGCTCGACTTCAATCGTGAAGTCGACGTGCCCGGGGGTGTCGATGATGTTGATGCGGTGCTCGGGGAAGTTCATTTCCATGCCCTTCCAGAAGCAGGTGGTCGCCGCGGAGGTGATCGTGATGCCACGCTCCTGCTCCTGCTCCATCCAGTCCATCGTGGCAGCGCCGTCGTGCACTTCACCGATCTTGTGGTTCACGCCGGTGTAGTACAGGATGCGCTCGGTCGTCGTGGTCTTGCCAGCGTCGATGTGCGCCGAGATACCGATGTTGCGGTAGCGCTCGATGGGGGTCTTGCGAGCCATGGTGGTCACTCCAAATACGAAGGGCCGCCCGGGTTGGTGATAACCCTAGGCGGCCGGGAAACGAGGATCTTAGAAGCGGAAGTGCGAGAACGCCTTGTTGGCTTCAGCCATACGGTGCACTTCGTCGCGCTTCTTCATCGCGCCGCCGCGGCCTTCCGAGGCTTCCAGCAGTTCGTTGGCCAGGCGGGCGGCCATCGACTTCTCGCCGCGCTTGCGGGCCGATTCCTTCAACCAACGCATGGCCAGGGCCATCCGGCGGACGGGACGAACTTCCACGGGAACTTGGTAGTTCGCACCGCCGACGCGGCGGGACTTGACTTCAACCATCGGCTTCACGTTGTTCAACGCGACCATGAAGACTTCCAGCGGATCCTTGTTGGCCTTCTTTTCGACCTGCTCCAGCGCACCGTAGATGATGCGCTCGGCGACGGCCTTTTTGCCCGATTCCATGATCACGTTCATGAACTTGGACAGATCAACAGAGCCGAACTTCGGGTCCGGCAGGATCTCGCGCTTGGGTACTTCGCGACGACGTGGCATTTCACTCTTCCTTTGTCTTCAGTTGGTGTCGGCTCTCGCCTTCACCGCGAAAGACCACTGAGTGCCTTCTGGCGTGGGTCTTTCACTTACTCGGCTCGGGCACCAGCCCTGGCCGCATTCTTGTCATCAGCCTGAAGCTTCGCAGCCCGGCGTGACGACCTCGTTTCAATGCAAGCTGATCAGGTCTTCTTCGGGCGCTTGGCGCCGTACTTCGAACGTGATTGCTTGCGATCCTTGACGCCCTGCAGGTCGAGCGAGCCGCGCACGATGTGGTAGCGCACGCCCGGCAGATCCTTCACACGGCCACCGCGCAGAAGCACGACGCTGTGCTCTTGCAGGTTGTGGCCTTCACCGCCGATGTACGAGATGACCTCGAAACCGTTGGTCAGGCGCACCTTGGCAACCTTGCGAAGCGCGGAATTCGGCTTCTTAGGCGTCGTGGTGTAGACGCGGGTGCAAACCCCGCGGCGCTGCGGGCAGTTCTGCATCGCAGGCGACTTGGATTTCGTGACCTCGACCTTGCGGCCTTGGCGCACGAGCTGGTTGATGGTGGGCATGGGTAACTTGTTCCCGTTTGAAGTTACGTGGGTTCTGATCTTTCCGGGGAGGATGTGCCAAGCGTTCCAAGACGAGGAAGTGGCACCGGGCGGGTCGTACAGCTTCGACCAACTTGACAAGCTGGCGGGCTGGGCGGCATGGCGCCACCGTCGACCTCTCGCGTCCCGAGCCGCTCAGGGCATTGAGCGCAGCAGAATCTGCCGAAAAGCCCTCCATTATAGTCGGGACTCCCCTCCGTCGCAACCGGGCCTTGACAAGCAGCGCGGCGCCGCTGCAGCCGAGGCGTGAATCATCCATCGAAGTGAGCGAGTGCTTCTTGAGCAACCCCCAGCGCGTGGTGATTGACACCCAGACCGTTCTCGACTGGCAGTTCTTCGGCAACCCCTTGTGCCGCGACTGGCGCCTGCCCGGCGCTGCGGACGGTTGGCGCTGGCTGGCCACCGCGGCGATGCGTGACGAATTGGCTCATGTGCTGGCGCGCGGCTTCGGCAGTCGCTGGCCGGCGCCCACCGCGCCCGTGCTCGCTTTCTTCGACCAGCATGCCAGCCTCGAGCCTGAGCGGGCGCCAAGCCCGGCAGCGATTCGTGGGCTGCGCTGCACCGATACGGACGACCAGAAGTTCGTCGACCTGGCTGTCGTGGCGGGTGCGCACACGTTGGTCAGCCGAGACAAAGCCTTGTTGAGGCTGAAGAAGGCAGCCTTGTCGCGGCACGGTTTGGTCATCGTCGCGCCGGCCAATTGGTGCCCGCACCGCGCGGTTGTCGCCTGAAGGTTGTCGCGCGTACGGCCACCCTTGGGGTCCCCCACTTTGACATCGAGCTCGCTGGACAACGGACGCGCGGACCGAGGCTCGGAGAAGCCTCAATCACTGGCGCACCAGTGGACGCGTGCCTGGCCGGGCAGCGCGCGCGACGAACGTGCACCACTTGTGCACCTGGTCTCGTTTGACGCCGAACGCTTTGCCCGGTTCGACGCTGCTGCGGCGCCCATGGCGGGGCTCGGCTGGAACGACTCACTGTCGCGCAGCGTGCCGCGGCGCCAAGCGGAGTTCTTCTTCGGTCGCTGGGCGGCGCGGGCGGCGCTGCTCGCGCAAGGTTTGCCGCCACATCCGGTGGGCGTCGGCGCAGTGCGCGAGCCGCTCTGGCCTGCTGGGGTGGTCGGCAGCGTCACGCACATCAACGGGCTGGCCGCGGCCGCGGTCGCGCCGGCTGCGACCTATGTCGGCCTCGGGCTGGACGCCGAGCGGGTGGCGCGCGGCGAGGACCAGGCGGCGCTGCGCGGGCTGGCGGTGGACGGGCACGAGCTCGAGCTGTTGCGAAAGCTCGGTGACGCCGACCTCGACCGCTGGGTGACGATCGCCTTCAGCGCCAAGGAAAGCCTTTACAAGGCTGCCTTCCCGACCGTGCGTCGCTTCTTCGGCTTCGAAGCCGCCCGAGTCGCCTCGGTGGATCCGCAGGCCGGCACCCTCGTGCTCGAAATCGTCGAACCGCTGGATGAGCGATTCACGCCTCGATCGCGATGGCCCGTCGCGATCGAGGCCCTGGAGGTTGACGTGATCCTGACCGGACTCATGATCGAGCCGTAGCGGAGCGGTGACCACTCACGCCGTCACCTCGGAGTCGTCCTCGGCCTGACGTTCCGCCCGTGCCGACGCGAGGACGATCCGCGCCACCTCCTCCACAGACGGCGCCGCCAGGATGTCGAAGTGATCGCCCGGCACGACGTCGCACGCCAGAGGCGCCTCGGAGAAGTCCTGCCACTGCTCACGCAGCGACACGCTGTTTTGCGCCGACTGGATCGCGACCACGCGCGAGACGCGCCCCGGCTCCGGTGTGTAGTGCATCGCTGCCTGGGCCGCGATGAGCTCCGGCAGGCGCTGCTCCGGGCCGCCGCCGCCCAGGTCCTCCGCACGCTCGCCAAGCAAACGCGCCTGGCCACGTTCGATCAGGTTGGACACCTCTTGCACGTCGAGCGCGCGCCCCTCGTAGCGGCTGAAGCCGTCGAGCACCACCAGGGTCACCGGGCGCCCCTCCTCGCGCTCCAGGTGGCGGGCCATCTCCAGCGCGACCGGTGCGCCGAGCGAGTACCCGACAAGCGTGACCGGACCGCGAGGCGACGCGGCCCTCAGCCGCGGCAGGAAGTGCGCAGCGATGGCTTGGATGTCACTCAGCGGATGCTCACCTTCGCGCAATCCCGGCGTGTCGAAGCCAAACACCGCGTGGTCGCCGGCCAGCCGCGCGGCCAGCTCCCGGAACACGAGGCTCTGTCCACCGGCACCCGGCACCAAGAACAGCGCAGGCAGATCTCGGTCGCCGCCGAGCGGCACCAGGCAATCGACGACCTCGCCTGCGCCAACGGCCAGGGCCTGCGCAAGGCCGGCGACGGTGGGCCGCTCGAACACGGTGCGCAGCGGCAGGTCGACGCCGAACGCCGCACGCACGGCGCTGACCAGCCGCGTGGCCAGCAACGAATGCCCGCCCACCTCGAAGAAGTGGTCGTGCACGCCCACCCGCTCGACCCGCAGCAGTTGCTGCCAAAGCGCGCACAGCGCCGCTTCGCGCTCGTCGCGCGGGGCCACATACGCCTGGCTGCGCAGCTCGCCGGCCTGCGGCGCCGGCAGCGCCTTGCGGTCGACCTTGCCGTTGTGCGTCAGCGGCAAGGTCGCAAGCACCACGAACGCCGCTGGCACCATGTACTGCGGCAGCTGCGCTGCCAGCGCCGCGCGCCAGCGCTCCACCGCCTCGTCGCGCGCCGACCCCGGCGCCACCAGCGCCACCTCGCCCGGCACCACGTAGGCCACCAGCCGCTTGTCCGCCGCCTCGCCGCCGTCATCCGCCCGCGCCACCACCACCGCCTCGTGCACGCCCTCGCATGCCACCAGCCGGTGCTCGACCTCGCCCGGCTCGATCCGGAAGCCCCGGATCTTCACTTGGTCGTCGGCCCGCCCGATGAACTCCAGCGTGCCGTCCTCGCGCCAGCGCACCACGTCGCCCGTGCGGTACAGCCGTGCCTGCGGATCGGCGCTGAACGGGTCGCGCACGAAGCGCTCGGCCGTCAGCTGCGCGCGCTCCAGGTAGCCGCGCGCCACGCCGTCGCCACCCACGTACAGCTCACCCTCCGCGCCCGTGGGCCGCAGCCGCAGCGCTGCGTCGCACACATAGACCCGCGTGTTGGCCACCGGCCGCCCGATCGGGAAGACCTCGCGTTCACCCGCGTACGGGTGGCACGTCGCCACGATGCTGGTCTCGGTCGGCCCGTAGGCGTTGACCAGCCGGCCCACGTGCTGCGCCAGGCGCTGCGCCATCGCCGGCGTGCACACATCGCCGCCCACCACCAGCGCCTGCAGCGCGCGCAGCGCCGCCTGCGGCAGCTGCTCCGCGTACGGTGCCGGCAGCAGCGCGTGCGTCACGCCGTGCTGCGCGATCGCCTCGGCCACGCATGCCGGGTCACCCACGTCCTCGCACAGCACCAGCGCCGCGCCGTTGAGCAACGCGCTCGTCCACTCCCACACCGCCGCGTCGAAGCCGATCGAGGCGAACTGCAGCATCCGCGAATTGGCCTCGATGCCCAGCAGCCCGGCGTTGTAGCGCACCAGGCTCGCCACGCCGCGGTGCTCCACCAGCACGCCCTTGGGGCGCCCGGTCGAGCCCGAGGTGTAGATCACGTAGGCCAGGCGCCGAGCGTCACCGGCAGCGGGTGCCGCCAGGCGGTGCGCCGGCAACGCAGCCAGCGCCGCCTCGGTCGCTTCGTCGTCCACGCTCAGCCACGCCACGCCGGCTGGCGCCAGCGCCGCCAGCGCCGGTTGCAGCCGCGCCTGCGTCAGCACCAGGCGCACCGCGCTGTCGGCCAGCACGTCGCGGATGCGCTGTTCGGGGTAGTCCGGGTCGATCGGCAGGTACGCGCCACCGGCCTTCAGCACCGCCAGCAGCGCCACCACCATCTGCGGCGAACGGCCCAGGCACAGCGCCACGCACGTCTGCTCGCCCTGCGCGCCCACGCCCAGCGCTCGCAGGTGATGCGCCAGCCGGTTCGCCTGCGCGTCCAGCGCCTCGAAGCTCAGCACCTGCTCGCCCATCAGCACCGCCGGCGCCTGCGGCCGCGCCGCCGCCTGCGCCTCGAACAGCGCGTGCAGCGATGCATCGTTCTCGTCAGGCTGCGCCGTCGCGTTCCAGCCGTGCAGCAGCCGCTCGCGCTCGCCTGCACCCAGCAAGCACACCCCTGTGTGTGCCGACCCCACATCGCGCAGCATCGCTTCGAATGCCGCCACGTAGTAACCCCCCGCCCGCTCCATCAGGCCCGCGTCGTACAAATCAACGTCGTACGTCAGCGCAAGCGCCAAGCGGTCGTTCTCGACCGAGCGTGAGGCATTGACGCAAAAGTCGTAGTTGGTCTTTTCGAAACCCTGGCGGCCCGAAAACTTCAGGCCCGAGCTTTCGCCCACGGTTTGCAGGGCGCGGAAATGGGTGTAGTTGAAAACCACCTCCGAGAATCCACGCCGCAGGTCCTGCTGGATGGCCGACAGCGGATAGTGCCGGTGACGCATGTTGTCGGCCAGCCGGTCGGCCATTGCACGGATCAGTGACTCCCAGTTGCCCGCGCCCACGTCGACGCAGACCGGCAGCAGGTTGAGGAACAAGCCGAGGCCTTTCTCGCCACCTTCCTGTTCGGGCCGGCCGTTGCTGACCACGGAGGTGAGCGCACGGGCCTGTCCGCTGAGGGCGGAGAGCACCTTCGCATGCGCGGCGAGCAAGACGGCTTGCAGCGGCACGCCAAGGCGGCGGGCCAGCGCGACGAGCGCACCGGACAAGGCACCGACACCGTCGACGCGCTGGCGCCGCAGCGTGCGTTCACGCTGCCGGCTGTCGGCGGCCGGGCGGCGCGGGATTTGCTGCTCCGGCGCATCGCGCAGGGCCTCGGTCCAGTACGCACGGGCCTGCGGATTGGCAAGCACCTGCAGCTCCTGCGCGACGAAGTCGCGGAAGGCCCAATCGATCACCGGCTCGGGCAAGCCGCCCCCGGTGAGCAGGCGCTCGTAGTGCAGGAAGAGTTGGCTCACGAAGGTCGAGTCGCTCCAGCCGTCATAGACGGCATGATGGAAGCTCAGACCGACGTCGAAGCGTGCCTCGCCGGTACGGAAGACAAAGACCTTGAACAGCGGGCCCCGCCACTCGAACGGCGCGCGCCGCTCGTGTTGCACCCACTCAGCGATCCAGTCCTGCTGCGCCTGCGTCGGCAGGTGGCGCAGGTCCTCGAAGCGCAGCGGCAGCGGCGGGTCGCGGTGCACGAACTGCAGCGGCCGCGACGCATCGAGGTCGTAGCCGCTGCGCAGCACCGGGTGCTGCCTGAACATGAAGGCGAGCGCCCGCTCGAAGCAGTCTGCATCCCAGCGCGACTCGACGTCGAGACTGAAGATGACGCGGTACGCCTCCGCACTGCTTTCCAGCTGCGTGTGGAACACCAGGCCCATCTGCAGCTGCGACATCGGGTACGCGTCGTCATAGCGCGTCGCCGCATCGGGCCCGAGGCCCGCACGCTCGTCGTCGGTGAGCAGCCCGAAGGGGGCCAGCACCGGTGCCGATGTCACCTCTTCGCGCAGACCGGCGCCGAGCGCCTGGGCCAGCTCAGCGACCGTCTGGTGCTTGAACAGGTCCTTCACGCTCAGCAGCAGCCCGGCCGCCTTGGCCTGCGAGACGATGCGGATCGACAAGATCGAGTCCCCGCCGAGCGAGAAGAAGTTGTCGTGCACGCCCACGCTTTCCAGCTTGAGCACGTCGCGCCATACCTCGCACAGCCGCGCCTCGGTGTCGTTGCGCGGCGCCACGTGCTCAGCCTGGCGCAGGTCCGCGGCCTGCGGCGCCGGCAGCGCCTTGCGGTCGACCTTGCCGTTGGCGTTCAGCGGCAGCGCTGGCATCACCACCACCACCGCCGGCACCATGTACTCGGGCAGCTGCCGCGCCAGCGCCTCGCGGCAGCGCTGCGGCAGCAAGGCCTGCGCTTCGGCCGCCTCGCCTGGCTGTGCCACCACGTACGCCACCAGCCGCTTGTTCCCGCCGGCGTCCGCGCCGTCATCCGAGCGCGCCAGCACCAC
>NZ_JBFUGE010000242.1:0-8866 GCF_056403075.1 Ideonella sp. P3_A4
GCTCTGAACCACGTGCTCATTGTTGACGACGACATCGATTCCGCCACTTCGTTGCGGGACCTCGTCGCAACCGAAAACTTCAGCGTCGCATTGGCCCACACGCTGCGCGATGCGCGGCGGCAGATCGCTTTGCAGCCGCCTGACCTGGTGCTGCTGGACCTGCAGCTGCCGGATGGCAGCGGGCTGGACCTTTTCTCCGACCCCGACCTGGTCGCCAGCTCCGAGCTGGTGCTGATCACCGGCCACGCGAGCCTGGAAACCTCGATCGAGGCGCTGCGCCTCGGTGCGGCCGACTACATCGTCAAGCCGATCGTGATGCGGCAGCTGCAGGGCGTGCTGTCGCGCTTCATGAAGCCGGCCGCCTTGAAGGCCGATGTCGCGCGCATGAACGCGGGCCTGGCCAGCAAGGGCCACTTCGGCCACCTGTGGGGCCAGGCCGCGCCGATGCTGCGCGTGTACGAGCAGATCTCACGCGTGGCCGGCACGGCGGTGACGGTGTTCATCACAGGTGAGAGCGGCAGCGGCAAAGAGGTGGTCGCGCAAACCGTGCACGACCTGAGCCGGCGGCGCAAGCAGCCGTTCCTCGCGGTGAACTGCGGCGCGATCTCGCCCAACCTGATCGAGAGCGAAATCTTCGGCCACGAGAAGGGCAGCTTCACCGGCGCCGACAGGCAGCACCTGGGCTTCTTCGAACGAGCGAACGGCGGCACGCTGTTCCTCGACGAGATCACCGAGATGCCACAGGAGCTGCAGGTCAAGCTGCTGCGCGTGCTCGAGACCGGTCGCTTCATGCGGGTCGGCTCGACGCAGAGTCAAGAGGCCGACGTGCGGGTGATCGCAGCTACCAACCGGCAGCCCGAGCAGGCTGTGTCTTCGGGCAAGCTGCGCGAAGACCTGCTGTACCGGCTGAACGTGTTCCCGATCGAGTTGCCGCCGCTGCGTGATCGCCTGTCCGATGTCCCGCTGCTGGCGCAACACTTCCTCGAAGGCATCGCCAAGCAAGAGGGGCAGACCAAGCGCTTCACGCAGGCCGCGCTCGATCGCTTGGGCCGCTACCACTGGCCGGGCAATGTGCGCGAGCTGCGCAACGCGGTGCAACGGGCTTATGTGATGGCGTCGGGCGATGAGATCAGCGACGAATGGCTGCCGCGCCCCCAGCCGGGCATGGCGGTGCCCGCTGCGGCATCGCCGGAAGTCGAACTGGCCATCAGCGCAGAGGCCGAGCCGGGTGTGCCGGCGACCACCGCCGCAATAGCCACCGACCMAGCCAACATCGTGTCGCTGCCGGTCGGCACCTCGATGGCGCAGGCCGAGCGGGCCTTGATCGAAGCCACGCTGCGCCATCACAAGTACCAGAAAGAGCGCACCGCGGCGGTTCTGGGCATCAGCCTGAAGACGCTTTACAACCGGCTGAAGGAATACGCCGCCGACGGCGAGGACACGTCGGCGCCAAGCTGATGTAGACGCCTCGGCCGGCATGGCGTTTGCAAGAGCAGCGCCATGCCGACCCGCGACATGCCGGTGGCGTGCGACGGCCTGAGCTGGGTCAGCGACAGCGAACCCGGCATCCGCCGCCGGCGCCGCGGCCAACACTTCGTCTACCTGTTGCCCAGTGGTCGCCCGCTGCGCGACGAGGCGGTGCTGCAGCGCATCCGCCAGCTCGCCGTACCGCCGGCCTACCAGGACGTCTGGATCTGCACCCGCGCCGACGGCCACATCCAGGCCACCGGCCGCGATGCGCGCGGCCGCAAGCAATACCGCTACCACGCGGACTGGCAGGCGCACCGGGGCCAGACCAAGTTCGACCGGCTGCTGGCTTTTGGCCTGGTGCTGCCGCGGCTGCGGCAGCGCGTGCAGCGTCGCTTGGGCAGCGCGGCCGAGCCGACGCGCGAACGTGTGCTCGCCACGCTGGTGCGCCTGCTGGACACCACCTGGCTGCGCATCGGCAACGACGAATACGCCCGCAGCAACGGCTCCTACGGTCTGAGCACCTTGCGCAACCAGCATGTCGACGTGCGGGGGGCTGAGTTGCGCCTGTCGTTCGTCGGCAAGAGCGGCGTGCGCCATGAGGTGCGCCTGACCGACAAGCGCGTGGCCCGCGTCGTGCGCCGCTGCCAGGACCTGCCCGGCCAGGAGCTGTTCCAGTACGTGGACGACGACGGGGCGATCTGCCGCCTCGGCTCGGCCGACGTCAACAGCTGGCTGGCCGAGGCCAGCGGCGAGCTGCACGCCACCGCGAAAGACTTTCGCACCTGGCACGCGAGCGTGCAGGCATTGGCCTTGACGCTGGCCGCCTGCGCTGCCGAGCCGGTGCCCAGCCCATCGATGGTGGTCGCTGAGGTCGCCCGCCGCCTGGGCAACACCCCTGCGGTTTGCCGCAAGGCTTACATCCACCCGGCGGTGCTGGCACTGGGCGACGGCCTGGCCAGCGCCGAGGGGCGGGCGGAGCTGCTGGCGCGGCCCTGGGTCGGGTCACCGCCGGCCAAGCGCGGGCTCGCGCTTGCGGAACGCCAGCTGATCGGCCTGCTGCAGTCAGCGGCGCGGCGCCGCGCCGGCGCCTCATGACCGGCCCGTTCGAGGCGGCGGGAACAGGTCTTGCCGACTAGCGACAGCCGCTGGTTGCTCACTGCCTGGCGCCCACAACCCAAAAGTGAAAGTCCGACGTGCGCATCGCCTACATCACCGAAACCTTTCCGCCCGAAATCAACGGGGTCTCGCTGACAACCGCCCGCGCCGTGCACCACCTGCGACGCGCCGGCCACATCGTGCAGCTGATCCGGCCGCGCCAGCCGCACGAGGCCACGCGTTCGTTCGAGGACACCGAGCATCCGGGCGACCACACCTTCGACAACGGCGAGTGGCGCACGGCCGGCGCGCCGATCCCGATGTACCCCGGGCTGCGTTTCGGCTGGGCCACCGTGAACGCCTTGCGCGACCGCTGGCAGCAGAGCGCACCGCAACTGGTGCACGTGGCCACGCCTGGGCCGTTGGCTTGGTCGGCGCTGCGCGCGGCGAAGGCCGAGGGCTTGCCGTCGACGGCCGACTTCCGCACCAACCTCCACGCCTACGGCAAGCACTATGGCCTGGGCTGGCTGCAGCCTGCGGTGCTGGCCTACCTGCGGCAGCTGCACAACATGGCGCGCCGCACCTTCGTGCCCACCCGCTCGCTCGCCGACGAGTTGTCTGCGCGCGGCTTCCACCGCCCGTCGGTGATCGGCCGCGGTGTCGATGCCGGTGTGTTCTCGCCCGCCGAGCGTGACGACAACCTGCGCGAAGCCTGGGGCGTCGGCCCCGACGACCGGGTGCTGCTGTACGTCGGCCGCCTGGCGGCCGAGAAGAACGTCGGCCTGGCGCTGGAAGCCTTCGAGTATTTGCGTCAACGCCGTCCGGGCTTGCGCATGGTGGTGGCCGGGGAAGGGCCGCTGCGGGCGAAGCTCGCCGCCATGCACCCGGACGTGCGTTTCGTCGGTGTGCAACGTGCCAGCGCCCTGGCCCGCTGCTACGCCAGCGCCGATGTGTTCCTGTTCCCCAGCGACACCGACACCTTCGGCAACGTGGTGCTCGAAGCGCTGGCCAGCGGGCTGGTGGTGGTGGCCTTCAACAGCGCCGGCGCCGGTGCCTTGATCCAACACGGCCACGACGGTTGGCTGGCCGAGGCTGGCGACCGCGGCAGTTTCTTCCACACCGCCGAGCGGGCGCTGGAGGATTCGGCCCTCGGCTGTGCGCTGCGCCAGCGGGCCCGCACGCTGGCCTTGCGCAGCGACTGGGAAAGCGCCTTGCACGCCTTCGAGCAGCAGCTCAGCGCGGTGCTGGCCGAGGCGCTGGCCGGCTCGCAGGTGCGCGACGCCGCGCTGGCTTGATCCGCGGGCCACGCGGCCTGGGCTGAGGTGCGATGGCCAACGTGCCTCGGCCCCTGATGCCGCGCGCCTTTCGCTGCCGCTGCGGTCGCCCGGTCTTCTTTCGCAACAGCGAGTGCCTGGCCTGCCACACGCCGCTGGGTTATGACCCGGCGCGGCGGCAGCTGCTGCCGCTGGAGCGCATCGACTCACCGGCCAAGCCGGCCAACGGCACCACCTTGTGGCGAGCCATCAGCCGCCAGAAGAGCCGGCCCTACCAGCGCTGCGCTCAGCTCGACAGCCCGGCAGCCTGCAATTGGCTGGTCGACCCGGCCGACACCCATGCCGTGCTGCAACCTGGCCAGGCGCCACTGTGCCGCTGCTGCCGGCTGACCCGCACGCTGCCCGACCTGTCGCTGCCCGAGAACCAGCGCTACTGGCGGCTCGTGGCGCAGGCCCAGCGCCGGCTCGTGTCGACACTGATCGGCCTGGGTCTGCCGGTCAAGGCCAAGACCAGCGAAGACCCGCAGCACGGGCTGGCCTTCGACGTGCTGCGCAGCCTGCCTGGCCAGGCGCCCGTCGTCACCGGCCATGCCGATGGCGTGATCACGCTCGACGCCGAAGAGGCCGATGACGCGCAGCGCGAACGGCGCCGGGCCGATATGCGCGAGCCCTACCGCACGCTGCTGGGGCACCTGCGCCACGAGAGCGGCCACTACTACTGGCAGTACCTCGTCGACGCTGAGGGCAGCCCATGGCTGGACGCCTTTCGCGAGCTCTTCGGCGACGAGCGCCAGGACTACGCGGCGGCGCTGCAGGCGCACTACCAGAACGGCGCACCGGCCGACTGGCGCGAGCGTCATGTCAGCGCCTATGCCAGCTGCCACCCGTGGGAAGACTGGGCCGAGACCTGGGCCCACTACCTGCACCTGCGCGACACGCTGGACACCGCGCGCAGCTTCGGCGTCGATGGCGAAAGCGTCGAGTTGAACTACGAGCGTTTCAAGCCCGAGGTGCTGGGCACCTGGGCCGACGCCGGCGCACCGGCCTTCCTGGCTTTGGTGAACGGCTGGATGGAGCTGACCGGCGTGCTCAACGAGTTGTCGCGCAGCATGGGCGTGCCGGACTTCTACCCCTTCGTGCTGTCGGCCTCGGCACTGCGCAAGCTCTACCTGGTGCACCGGGTGATCGGTGCGCCGGCTTGATGTTCAGTGAGCGCGCGCTTCCATCGGCGCGGCTGCCGTGTGTGCCGGCATCCACGCCGGGTTGGCCGGCAGCCAGCGATCCAGCCGCCGCATCACGAACTGAAGGTCCAGCGGCTTTTGCCAGGTCTCGATGAAGCCGCTGCTCGAGCCGTCGAAGGCGCTCTCGGCAGTGACGGCTACCGCCGGCACATGGCGCCAGTGGAAGCGCTGGCGCAAGATCGGCAGCAACTCGCTGCCCCAGCAGTCAGGCAGGCGCAGGTCCAGCAGCAACAAGGCCGGGCGGATGGAAGGTGCGATCGCGATCGCTTCCGCGCCATCGGCTGCGACCACCAGCTCCAGATGCGGGCGCAACCGGAACAGGGCTTGCATCAGGAAGACATTGGTCGGCTCATCCTCAACGTACAGCACCTGGGGCCGGCCTGGCCTTCCGTACAAGTCATGGTCCATTCGCAGCGCTCCCGTTTCAGTTTGATTGCCCAACGATCGCCGACAGATGGCAATCGGCATGCCTGCATCCATCCCGCCCAACCGAGTCGGGCGGTTTTCAGCGTCGCCGCAGCAGCTCGCGGCGCCGTTGCGCGTCCAGCCCGGGTGTCGCCCGCAGGTCGGTATCGACCTGACCGGCCTCAATGTCATCGTAGGCCTGCTTCATTTCCGGTGTTGGCTCTGACGCCGTCTGGCCGGTCTTCTCGTCGCGCTCGTGCGGCAGCGGCAACCCGTCGCCGTCCCCCTTGAGGGAAGACCCGGAGGCGGGCGACGGCCCGCTCGGAGGGCGTGATGACTTCGACGGTGCAGACACCACCTGGGGCCGGGCTTTCATCGGAACTCCTTTCGGCAAGCTTTGCTTGGGGCGTGCCAGACGCACGCGGCCTGCACCGGCATTCCGCATGCCCAGAACCGGGCCAGAAGTTGTTGTCGCCCGACCCCGGAATCGACGCAACTCCCGGCGCCAAGTCATTGCCGCTTCACGACATTCGCTCAGGAACAGGGATTGCCTGAAGAAGCATCAAGCGAGAGTGGTCGGTCACACCTGATCGTGGATTGACGCCTTGCGACAGTCAGGAACACGTGAATCGCCCTTCTGCCCCTGCTATTGATCCTGCACCACCGGCAGAAGCCGGCCTGGGTGCAGCGCTGTCCGAGATCCACCGCCGCACCGAAGAACGCGTGGCCCAAGCGCTTCAACGCGCCGAGGACCCGATCGACCACGGTGAAGTGGCCCAGCTGATCCACGAGCTGGGCGAGCACCAGGTCTCGCTGGAAAGGCAGAACGAGCAACTGCGGCGCGCCCAGGCCGAACTCGAACAGTCGCGCGACCGCTACGTTGATCTGTACGACCGCGCGCCGCTCGGCTACGTCACGCTGGACATGCACGGCCGCATCGTCGAAGCCAACCACGTGGCCGCCGCGCTGCTGGGAATGCCCCACGCGAGCCTGCTGGGCTTGCCGTTGCCGCAGTTCATCCGCAGCGACGACCAGCTGAACTTCCGCCTTCATCTCGAGGCGGTGGCGAGCGGTGACAGCGGCGGCACGCTGGAGCTCAGGCTGGCGCCCGCCCACGGTGGCGAGGGTCGCTGGGTCGCGCTGGAGACGACTGTCGCCGCAGCCAAGGCGCACCAGGGCCGGCAGTGCCGCGTGGCGATGCTGGACATCAGCGAACGCATCCGCATGCAAACGGGCATGGCCCGGCTGGCGGCGATCGTCTCGTCGTCGGACGACGCCATCATCAGCCGAGACCTCGATGGCCGCATCACCTCATGGAACGATGCCGCTCGCCGCCTGTTCGGCCGCACCGCCGACGAGATGCTGGGCCGGCCGATGGACGCGCTGGTGCCGGAAGAGTCGCGCGCCCAGGAGGCCGACCTGCTGTACCGGCTGCGCCACGGCCAGAAGGTGGCCCACATCGAGTCCGAGCGGCTCGGGGCGCAAGGCGCGCGGGTGCCGGTGTCGATGAGTCTGTCGCCGATCCGTGACGAGCTGGGGGAAGTGGCCGGCTCGGCGCTGATCGCGCGCGACATCAGCGAGCGCCACCGTGCCGACCGATCGCTGCGCGAGCGGGTGCGCCAACTGGACGTACTTGCGCATGCCAGCCAGTCGCTGATCCTGGGCGAGCAGGACCCGGCGACGATGCGGCGCGAGTTGCTCGAGCGGGTGAGGGCGGCTGCGGGCTGCGAGATCTGCCTGGACTACGGCGTCAGCGAAGATGGCAAGTCGATGCTGCTGCAGTCGTCGATGGGCCTGAGCGACGCGCAGCGCGACGAGATGGCCTGCGTGCCGGTGGCCGATTCGCCGTGCGGCCTGGTGGTGCAGCGCAAGAGCCGCATCGTGGTCGACGACCTGCAGCAAAGCCCGTTCGAAAGGGTGCGGCGGCTGAAGGAGGCCGGCGCGCGCTGCTATGTCGGCTACCCGCTGATGGCGCACGGCCACGTCTACGGCGTTGCGGCCTTCGTCTCGACCAGCCTCGACCGTTTCCGCGGCGGCGACCTGCTGGTCATCAAGAGCCTGTGCGACCAGGTCTCGGCGATGCTGGAGCGCAGCCACCTGGTGGCCGAATTGAGCAGCCGCGAGCAGACCCTGCGCAAGGCCGACCAGGCCAAGGACGAGATGATCGCGACGCTGGCCCACGAGCTGCGCAACCCGCTGGCGCCGCTGCGCAACGCTGTCAGCATCCTGCACCACGACCTGACCGACCCACGCCGCGTGGCCTGGTGCCGCGACATCATCGAGCGCCAGGTGGTGCAGATGAGCCACCTGCTCGAAGACCTGCTCGACGCCAGCCGGCTGACGCGCCGCAAGATCGAGTTGCGCATCGAGCGCCTGGAGCTGCGCCGGGTGATCGGGCAGGCGGTCGAGGCGATCCAGCCCTTGATCGACGAGAAGCGGCATCGGCTGCGCCTGGACCTGCCGGCGCAGCCGATCATGGTGCACGCCGACCTGACCCGGCTGACACAGGTGATTGCCAACCTGCTCAGCAACGCGGCCAAATACTCCGACCCCGGCAGCGACATCGTGCTGCGGGCCTGGCGCGACGGTGAGACCGCCTGCGTCAGCGTGCACGACAACGGCATCGGCATCGCGGCCGAGCAGCTGCCGCTGATCTTCGACATGTTCTCGCAGCTGTCACCTGCGCTGGAGCGCTCTAGCGGTGGGTTGGGCATCGGCCTGGCGCTGGCGCGGGGGCTGACGGAACAGCATGGCGGCACGCTGCAGGCGCACAGCGACGGGCCGGGGATGGGCAGCGAATTCACCCTGCGGCTGCCGATCGGCGACGCCATGCCGAAGACGGCGGCCGCACCGCGCCGCCCCAAAGCGGCCGACCCGCCGCGCCACCGGCTGCTGGTGGTCGACGACAACGTCGACGCCGCGCAAACCCTGGCGGCGATGCTGTCGCTGCACGGCCAGGAAGTGCGCACGGCCTATGGCGGCGCCGAGGCGCTGCAACTGGCCGCGCAGTGGCAGCCCGACGTGGCGCTGCTGGACATCGGCATGCCCGAGCTGAACGGCTACGAGCTGTGCCGGCGCCTGCGTGACCAGAGCTCGGGCCGACCGCCGCTGTTCATCGCCTGCACCGGCTGGGGCCAGGAGGCCGACCGCGAGCGGGCGCATGACGCCGGCTTCGACTTCCACCTCGTCAAGCCGGTCGACATCAACAGCCTGCTGCATCTRCTCGGCGTGGCCGAGCCGGCGCCCGGCGCTCCGCGGCATTGATGGGGTCGCACCGCGAGTGGTGCGGCGTTTTCGGGAACGTCTCTTGCCAAAGTCCGCGGTATGACAACGTCCGCGGCTGATTTCAAACCATGCAAGGTCCAACCATGAGGGCAGACG
>NZ_JBFUGE010000243.1:0-8830 GCF_056403075.1 Ideonella sp. P3_A4
GCACACGGTCGAGCGAATGATCGAGAGCCTCGACATTCCGGCGACCATTCTTCGCCCTGCCTACTTCATGCAGAACGAGCGCATGGTCCAGCAGGTGATCCAGGGCTACGGCGTCTACCCGATGCCGATCGGCTCGACGGGCGTCGCGATGATCGACGCGCGAGACATCGCGGACGTCGCCGTCGCCGAACTGCTGCGCCGCGACCGCGCGCTCGCGCCGTCATCGCGCGTGACGCTGGACCTGGTCGGGCCGGAGTTGTTGACTGGAGAGTCGGTGGCCAAGATCTGGAGTGCCGCGCTCGGTCGCGAAGTGGCTTACGGCGGGGACGACGTGGCGGCCTTCGAAGGACAGATGGCCTCGTTGGGGCCATCCTGGCTTGCCTATGACATGCGCCTGATGATGGCGGGAATTCAGAAGTTCGGCATGCACGGTGCGGACGGCGCAGCGGATCGCCTGCAGGCCATGCTCGGCCGTCCTCTGCGCAAGTACACCGACTTCGTCAAGGAGGCCATTGCCGCGTCGTAGCCTGGTCCGTCTGAGCAAGGCGGTTGGCGATGGTGTGTCTTTGGGGCGCCGGCTCACGGTCCAGACCAAAGTCAACTGCGCCAGCCGCCCAGGGCCCAGTACGCGAGGAGATTGGCTCCTCAAAGTCGACATCGTGTCTAGTTGCTGTACAGCAGACCCCGGCCGGTGCCGCTGATGTAGATCCGGCCATAGACGTTCTGGTCGGCTGCCAACATGCCGATGCCGCCGAACTGGTGGTCGTCGTCGTTGAAGCGCGACCAGGTGGCGCCGCCGTTGTTGGAGCGGTAGACGCCCCACACGCCGTTCACCACGCCCACCACATAGACCGCCGCCGAGTACGGGGCGCCGGCTTTCGCCTTGCCCAGCGCGATGGCGCTGGCGCCCTGCACGTGGGCCCATGGGTTGCCGATGAAGATCGACGCGAAGTTGCTGAGCTTGGTCCAGCTCGCGCCCGAATCGGTCGAGCGGTACACGGCGTTGCCGTCGGCCAGCCAGAGCTCGCCTTTGGCATTCGGGTTGACCGCCAGCGAGGTGTTCGCAAAATAGTTGGGCGCCAGTCCCGCGGCCACCGAGCCCTGGCTCAGCGTGAACGTGTGGCCACCATCCTTCGAGACGTAGACCTTGCCCGGCGTGCCCCACCAATGGCCGCCGGAATCGTAGGCATAGACCTTGTTCGGGTTCTTGCGATCTGCGGCCAGGTGGTAGGCGCGGGGAAAGATGTCGGCGATCGCCGGCAGGTTGGTCGGGACCCAGGTGGCGCCGTTGTCCGTGGTGTACGACGGTACCGAGTTGCCAGGCGCCCAGACCGCCTTGTTGCGCGCGGTGACCGCGATGCTCGCTTCCTGACCCTTGTTTTCCGCGACGCCGGGCGGGTAGGTGGCGAACTTCGCCCAGGTCTTGCCGCCGTCGCCGGACCAGACGCCATAGCCGGTGCTGTTGCCCAGGACGACGCCGATGGTGGCCATGTACTGCGGGTCGGACCACGCCATGTCGGCGGCGAAGCCATTGCTCCAGCTGGTGGCCGGCGTCAAGGTTGGCTTCGTCGTGAGATCCGTGTGCACCCAGGTGCCGATGTCGCCCGTACTGTTGATCACGGTGTACGTGGCGCCGGCCGGCGGCGTGGCCAGGCCCAGGACGGCAGTCTCCTCGATGCCGTCGTTCAGCTCGTTCCAGCTCGGCGTGGCCGAGGACGCGTTGTGGGTTTCCCAGACCCCGCCGCCATGGCCATACAGGATGTGATCCCGGTTGGCAGGATTGATCTCGATGTCGTCGGGCCATCCCCAGAAGGGCGCGTCGGCCGGCGTGTGCGGCATGGTGGCCGCGATTTCGCGCCAGGTCCGGCCGGCGTCGTCGGACAGCCGGATGATTTGCTGGCCGCTGAAGTTGCCCCAGGTGTTGGTCACGCCCAGCGCAATGCGCGTGGTCGCGCCGGTGCCGGAGACGGATACGCCGCCGTAGCCGGCGGAGTCGTTGCTGTTGAGCAAGGTCCAGTGGGTGCCGTCAAACTTGTAGAGACGGGCGGGACCGGCAGCGCCTGGACCGGACTCCTTGGTGAAGACCACATAGAACATGCCGTCTGCGGCGCGCACCATGTGCGGGATGTGATAGCCGGAGATCGGGGTCATCACCGGGGTCCACGATGCGCCGCCGTTGCTGGACTTGTACAGGTTCGAGGCCAGGCCCGCTGTCTGGACGTAGTCCGGGGCGATGGCCGTGTAGATCGTCTGCGTGGCCGAGCCGCTGCCCTTGGTGCCGGTGTCGTAGACGACCGTCTCGACGCCCATCGCGCTGTTCATGCCCAAGGCATTGACCTGGTCCTGGGTCAGCTTGGCGCTCGACAGCGACGTCACTTGCGCCCAGGTGAGGCCGGAGTCGATGCTCTTCCACAGGCCGGCCGTGCGCGTGGCGTAGAACAGCGTCGAAGGCTTGTTGGGATCGACCATCAGGCGCTCGCCGATGGCCCGGCCGGGGTTGTTGCCTCCCAGGGGGAAGGGCAGGCCGACGTAGGTCCAGCGGTTACCGCGGTTGCTGGAGATGTACAGGCGGCCGTTGCCTTCAGTCGTGTACATGCCGGCGGCCATGTAGACGAGCTGGTTGTTGTTCGGATCGACGGCCATGCTTTCGATGCCGTGGAAACGGTTCTCGCCTCCACCGAAGCCCAGACCATCGGTGATGGGCACCCAGGACGACGTGGCCTGGCTCCAGCGGTAGGCGCCACCGACGTCGGTGCGTGCGTACAGCAGGTTGGCGGTGGTCGGATGGAAGACGAGGCCGCTGACGTAGCCGCCACCGCCGAACTTCGCGCTCGTCCAGGTGGTACCGTGGGTCACGGACGCAGCGGAGGATGCAGGCCCTTCCGCGGCGGCGTTGGTTGCCGTAGCGGCCTGCAGTCCCAGGAACAGGATGAGCGACAACTTTGATTGGGGTGAGCCGACGAGCCGGCGCGAGGTGAAGTGGGCGAAGTCCATGGCGTCGCAGTGTCGACAGGCGTCGGCGGGCATTCCTGATCGACTTGTGACGGACCGGAGACCCACGACGCGCTTGCGCAACAATTACCTCTTGTTGTCTTCTGCCGGCCGCATTCCCTCGGGGAGTCGGCCGATGCACTCATCGGACGAGGGGTCGTCGTGAGCGAACTCCTCATCACACTGCCCGGCGGGTCGCTGGACCTGCTCGGCGAGCGCGTGCTGCGCCATGGCGTACCCGTGAAGCTCGAGCCGCGGGCGTGGCGCGTGCTGGAGAAGCTGGCCCGCTTCCGCCATCGAGTCGTCACGAAGGAGGAACTGCTGGCCGCGCTGCGCCCGGAGGGCACGGCGTCCGAAGATGCGCTGAGGCAGGCGGTCCGTGCGGCGCGGCGGGCCATCGGCGACGACGGCCCGCACCAGATCATCCGCTCGATCCCGCGCGTCGGCTACAGGTTCGACACCCCATCGGCATCGGCACCCGAGCCAACTGCGGCGGGCTTGTCGCGCGACAGCATCCCGTCGTTGATCATCGGCCCGCTGTGCAATCACACCGGGCAGCCGAGCCTGCACTGGGCCGCGCACGGCCTCGCTGCCTGCATCGCGCACGGCCTGTCGATCGACGGACGCCTTCAGGTTCAGGATGCCCAGTCACTGCAGGCGTCGTGGCCGCAGGAACAGCTGCGCATGCTGCAGATGTTGCGCGCGGCCGGAGCGCGCCATGCGGTGGTCGGTTCATTGACGCTCGAAGGCAACGAATTCGCCCTCGATCTGCAGGTCCATGACTGCGACAAGAAGGCCGTCATTGCGCTGCGCGCGCCTGCTCCCGCCGGGCTCGTGCTTCCCGCCATCGAGGCCCTGCGGCACACGCTGCTTGGCGTCGACGAGCGCGATGGCCACAGGTTGCGGGGCTGCTCGCTGCTGTCCATCGAGTTGTTCGCACGGGCCAAGCACGCCGCGGTGCTGAACCGGCATCCTGCGGCGCTGCGGGCCCTCCAGCTTCTGCAGCACCTGGATGCGGGCTTTCCGCGCCTCGATCTGGAGCTGCTGCGTGCACAGGCCGCCTGTGGCAGCGATGCCGGACCGGTCAGCGCGGCACGCCTGCTGGACGCCGCCAGACGGGACCAGGACCCTTGCCTCGAAGCGCAAGTGCGGCAGTGCCTCGGAACGCTGCACCACGTGAATGGCCGGTTGCGCGACTCGGCGCAGAGTCTGGAGCACGCCCTCGTGCTGGGCCGCGGCTGCATGCCGCCGCACTGGCAGGGGCACACCTTGATGCTGCTGGCATCGGTCGAGTGCCGCCTGGGCGAGCTGCATTCCGTGGCGACACGCCTGAACGAGGCCGAGTCGATCTTCACACGCATCGGCAGCCACTGGGGGCTGCTGAACGTACTGTGGCTGCGGGCGATCATGAGCTCGCTATCCGGCCATGCCGAGAAGTCCATCCGGTGGAACAGAAAGCTCGCTCACGCGGCCCGCCGGCTCAATGCCAACACGGCACTCGCAAGCGTCTGCCTCAATCTCGCCGGCGAACTGCTCTACGCAGACCGGCTCGAAGAGGCGCGCGAGTGTGCAGAGGAGGCGATCGCCACCGCGCTGGCGATCGAGGCGGACGTGAGCCTGTTGAGCACCATTGCCAACATCCACTGCCTGCTCCATCGCCTGCGAGGCCGCCCGGATGCCGCCTCGGAGCTGCTGTCGCTGCTGCCGCACCCGGACCGGGTGCAGGACGACGGCTACCTCTGGCAGGCCCACGCTCATGCCGCCATGGCGGCTGGGCGCGTCGACGAGGCGGCCGATTGTTTCTTGCGGGCGGCCGCCGAGTGCCGTCGCCACGGCAACCAAGTGGCCGAAGCGCCCATGCTCCCCTGGCTCGTGGAGGCCCTCGTCCGCAGTGGGCGCCTGCCACTCGCCGAGGCGGAACTCGATCGCGCGAATGCGCAGGCCCACCTGCAGGACGAGACCACCACCGCGAACCTGCTGTACCCGCGCGCCCTGCTGGCACACCGGCTGCAGCATGGACCGGAAACCCGGTCGCTGCTTGCGCGGCTAGCCACCGCGCCGGCTGCACTGCCCCTCTTCCGGCGGCTGGGGCAGGAGCTGTCGGCGGCACCCGGCGAGCTGCAGCGCGAGCTCCCGATGCCGATGGCGTCGGCCAACGGCGTGATGCGTCGGGAGTACCGCTTCGCCCACTGCGTGCTCGACGTGGAACGCCGCGAGCTGTGGGTCGATGGGCGGCGCCAGACACTCGCGCCCAAGCCGTTCGACGTGCTCTTGCATCTGTACCGCAATCGTCATCGCCTGGTGACCCAGGACGAACTCCTTGATACCGTGTGGCGCAAGGCCGTCGCATCGCCGGAAGTGGTCACGCAGGCGATCGCCAAGATTCGCCAGGCGATGCGTCGAAGCAAGACCCACACCGTCCGGGTCGAGACCGTCTACGGCAAAGGGTACAGGCTGCTGGCCGATGCGCGCGTCGAGCCCGTCGACGACACCGCCGCGGCGCTCCTGTCGGACCTGCACGCGGTCCAGCAGCGCCCGCTGGCTGTCGTGCCGCTGCCGGGCGGAAGCCCGGGCGTCGGCGTCGCGGATCGGGACCTCGGGTATCCACTGGAGATTCTCGGCTACACGCTGGCTGTGCACTCGGGGCTGAAGCGCGTGTCCGCCGCCGAGGTGCAGGCGGGTATCGATGACGCCCCGACCCCGACGCCAGAAGCAATTGCGACCGCGATCGGCACCCGAAGCCCCGGCGCGCACATCCTGTTCGCCCGGCTGGCGCGTCGCGACGAATCGTTGGCGCTGGAGTACGTGTGGGTGTCGCCCACGGCGCGTACCGAAGGCAGCATGCACGACCGGTCGCCGGCGGCACTCGGCCGGCGGCTGGCCGCCAGGCTGCTGCGGCTGCAAGCCGACACCGCGCAGGCGCACGCCGACGCCGTGGACGAGAGTACGTGGATGACGCAGATGCTCGAACTCGCATCGCGCGCCGCCGAAGAACATCGCCGCAGCGATGCGTTGCAGATCCTGGACGTGGTCCTCGATCAGGATCCCGACCACGCTTTGGCGGCGGACCTCAAGGCGCGCATCGACGCCGGCGGCGCGCTAGACAGCGCGGGCCGCACGAGCACGTCCACGCCTTGATTGCGCGCGGCGCGTTCGCACATCGCTCCTGCCGGCCGCTTGACGAAGTGTTCCTGGCCTTGGGCTTTTCGGCGGCCAGTCGGCGACGGCGACAGGCTGCTCAGGGTCGTCTCGTGCCGACCGCGCTCCGATAGGGGCCCGCGCTGGGCCCGTTCCATGCGCCGTCAATCGCACGGTGTGGCCCGGCGCTTCGGCAGTCGCGCGCGGGCTGCGTAGCGTCAGACCACCTCGCGGCGCATGTTCAGGAAGGTGAAGTTCTTGATCGTCTCGCGCAGCTTCTTTTCGCACAAGCGCGGGATCTCGACGATCTTGAACCCGGCGACGGCGCGGCCCCCGCGGACTTGCGTCCAGAGCAGCTCCACCTTCGCACCGACGAGGCCGATGGTGTCGACGAACATCAGGAACTCGAACTGGGCGTTGAGTTCGAGCGAGGGGTCGTGATCGAAGCTGGCGTTGACGCCAGAAGCGGAGATGTCGTTGAGCGTTCCCTCGAGCCGCCTGCCGCCGGTCGACACGAAAGCCGCCGCCTTGGCGATGTTCTTCACCGGCAGGAAGCGGTTGCTCGACGCGTGCGGCTTGACGTTGCGCAGGCGCTTGAACAGCGTGTCCTTGATGATGTTGGCTCGCATGGTCGCCACCGCCGCCAGCTTGTTCGACTGGTAGAAGGAAGCGACGCTCTCGGCGTTCTCACCCGAGCTGCGCATCTCGGCTGATCTCACGTCTTCCACGCGGATGCGCACCGGATAGTTGGGGTCGATGAAGCTGTGGAACACCACGTTCAGGGACTCGATCACGAAGGCCACCTGCGAGCGGGTCCAGTGGCTGTAATGGTGATAGTGGGCGTACATCGCCTGGCGGGCCGCCTCGATCAACATGATCCCGGGGACATGCTCCTGGTGCCTGCGGAAGAAGAAGTAGTTGGTCGTGTCGATCACCAGGTTGACATACAGCGCGCGAGGGCGGCTGAACGAAGGCAGGCGTTCGAACAGGTTCGAGATGGTGACCCGGTCCTTGTCCGTCAGGTGGTCAGGGCGCTCGACAAAGGCTTGCATGAACTGCACCTCGTCGACTTCGTCCACAAAATCTGCGTGCAGAACGAGTGACCCGCCTTCGTCGGTGTAGTACTTCTCCAACTGCGCGGGGTCAACCGCAGCGCCGCCGCACAGGCAGGATTTGTCGAGGCGTGCCGGCAGACTGCACAGGTACAAGCGACCCGGCGGCGAGTTGCCGGTTGACGCTGCAGCGGGCCTGTAGAAGCGGCGCAGCGCGGCGAGGTCGGCAGGGTCGAACTCGGGACTGTCCAGCAGCTTCTCGTCGAAGAACGCGGGGATGGGGACGCGTTCGTTGCATACGAGAACGTCCTCTTCGAACTCCTTGTGTACGGTGTTCGGGGAAGTCTTTTCAATTTCGGTGGCGCCGATGAACATGGCTTTTGGCCCTTTCCCAATGCTCGAAACGAGCACGGATTGAACCAGCGCGAATTCGGTTCGCGGTGCGCGGAAATACGTAGTCAGCAGGCCACCGCTAACCGACCATCGCACCGGCACGTGCAGCCGGGGCCCTGGGGTGCCGAGCGCAGCGTCACGCATATCGCGGGGATCAGCCACGAGTCGTGCACGGCTGCCGATCCAGTGTGGGCCGGCAGCCGTGCTGCTTCAGTCGGGCTGAGGCGAAGCCGGGGCCGTGATCGTCGGCTTGTAGGGGAAGGCGCCGATGAACCGTGGGAACTCCGGATTCATCTTGCCTTGAAAGCCCAGCCGTTTCGACAACTTGGGGTGTCCACCGCTGGCCGCGAGACTGTTGCGCGAGTCGGGCTTCATCACATACCCGTTGTCGGCCGTTGGAATACTGACCGAAGGGTCGGCATTCTTGCCGTGGACGTCGAACTGTGCGGCCTGTGCTGCTGCCAGCGTCGCGTACGTCGGGCTGTAGGTGATGGCATGGTCGGCACGGTCGCTGTAGCAGATGTTGTGGTCGAAGACCTTGAAGCTCGAGCGGCCGAGGCCGGTGGTGTCGAAGCACCTCACTTGCGCGCCGGTGTCCGGCGCGAAATAGACCAGGTTGTTGGCGACGTTGTGGCCCCGGCCGACCGACTTCATGATGATGCCGGTGTTGGAGGCGCTGCTGCCGCTGATGTAGATCGAGTTGTTGCGCGCCGTCACGTGGGTGTCGACCGCATCGCCGTCACCACCACTGTTGCCCGAGGGCATGACAACGCCTTGCACCGTGATTGTCGGCTGGGTGGTCCAGGCGACCACGTTGTCCTCGACGATGCAATAGGGGCAGGAGCCGATGTCGATGGCATTCGAGCCGACGTTGATGATCTGGTTGCCACGCACCACCGAGCCGGCGTAGCCCTCGGGGTTGCTGCTTCCCGGCGCGATCTGGATGCCGTAGCAGCCGCCGCCGGCGCCGGGGGTTTCGTCGACCAGGTTGTTCTCGATCACCAGGTCGTCGGTCGTGCCATGCACCACCAGCGAAACGCCCTGGCAGGTGCCCTGCACGCCGCAGGCATAGCTGGTGCGCGGGCCGCACACCGCCGAGCGAGTCAGCGTGTTGCCGCGCACGATGGCGCCGTGGAAATCCGACGATGCGAGGTAGATGTTGTGGTTCCTGAGCAGCGGGCCGGAGTAGAAACCGTTGTTGTCGAAGCGGTTGCCTTCCAGCAGCAGGTAAGGGCCACCGCCGAACAGCCCTTGCA
>NZ_JBFUGE010000244.1:0-8761 GCF_056403075.1 Ideonella sp. P3_A4
TCCCCATGGCCATTGACCGTCGCGGATTCCTTGCCACAACGGGGGCAGGCATGCTGTTAGGCCCGACAGCGCATCCAGCTTTGGCGGCAGGGCCTGCCGCCTATGCTTGGCGCAATCTGCCTTTCGGCGGCGGGGGCGCCGTCGGTGGCCTGGTTTTTCACCCGCGCCAACCCGGTCTGGCCTATGTACGCGCCGAGCGCGGCGGGGTCTACCGGCGTGAATCGAGTGACCAGCCGTGGGAGCCGCTGCTGGACCAACTGGGCGGCCTCGATGCGGACCTGATGAGTGTGCTCAGCGTGGCGGTGGACCCGCAGGATGCGCAGCGCGTGTACCTGGCCTGCGGTGACACCACTGGCGAGTGGGGCCGCAAGGCCGCGGTGCTGGCGTCGACCGACCGCGGCGCCACCTGGAAGCTGCACGAACAAAGCTTCCGCCTCGGAGGCAATGAAGCGGGCCGTGGCAGCGGCGAGCGGCTGCAGGTCGACCCGCAGGACGGCCGCGTGCTGGTACTGGGCACGACCCGTGATGGTCTGAAGAAGAGCAGCGATGGCGGCGCCAGCTTTGTCGGCCTGGACTTTCCATCCAGGCATGTGTCGCTGGTGTCGTTCGAGGCGGCCGGTGGCGGCAAGACCTTCTACGCCGGCGGTGTCGACCAGCCGGGCCTGTACCTCACCCGCGATGGCGGCGCCAGCTTCAAGCGCGAGGCGGATGCGCCGGCGCAGGTGCCGCAGCGTGCGGCCTTCGGCCCCGATGGTGTCCTGTACGTGAGCTTTGCGGCTGGCGGCGAATGGGCGCCCAACCCGGGGGGCCTGCGCGGCGGCAGCGTGTGGAAGCGCACGCCGGCCGGCGCCTGGAGCGACATCTCCCCGAGCAAGCCCAACGGCCGCGCCTACGCCTATGGTGCGTTGGATGTCGACCGCCAGGGCCGCGTCATCACCTCGATGCTGTTGGAGCACTGGGACGGCGCCGGCGACGAGCTGTATCTGTCCACCGACGGCGGCGCGCACTGGACAGCCCTGTCTGCGCGCTCGGCCCACGACACCAAGAGCCATCCCTGGCTGGCGGAGCGGTTGGCCGGCGTCGAAGCCATGGGACACCAGATCGCCGACGCGCGCTTCGACCCGGCGGACCCCGAGCGCCTGGTTTACGGCACCGACCACGGCCTCTGGTCCACAACCAATCTGGGCGCGGCGCAGCGCGAGGGGGCACGTGTGCAATGGCGCTTCGATGTGGCGCAGATCGAGCAAGCCCCGGCACTGTCGTTGCTGAGCCCTTCCGGCGGCGTCGTGCTGTTTGCCGCCATGGGCCGGGGCCTGGGCGGCGGCGCCTGGGAGGATGCAGCCAAAGCGCCCGAGGCCGGTCTGTTTCGCCCCTGTCGTGACACCAGCCCGAGCGTCGATGCGGCCTGGCAGGCACCGCAGGTGGTGGCGCGCACGCTGGACGCCGGCAGCGGCGGTGCCGTGTCGGTCAACGGTGGCGCGAGCTGGGTGCCTTTTGCTGCGCAGCAGCACGTCAAGGACGCACGAGGTGGGCATGTGGCGGTATCGGCCAAGGGCGGCAGCCTGATCTGGGCGCCGCCGCGCCAGCCAGCGATGGTCTCGCACGACCGCGGCAAGTCCTGGGCTCTCTGCAAGGGCTGGCCCGAGACGCGCGAAGCCGAGCTGGTGCCGGTGGCGGAAAAGAACGCCGAAGGCGTGTTCTACGTCTTCGACATCACCCGTGGCCTGGTGCTGGTCAGCGTGGATGCTGGCGCGACTTTCGCGCCGAGCTTGACTGGCCTGCCCAGCCTCAATCCGAGCTGGCAGCGAGGCCTGCTGCTCAGTGCGCCCGGCAAGCTGCGCGACCTGTGGATCGGGCTGCCCGATGCGCTGCTGCACGTGGGCGGCGTCGATGAACGCACGCGCACCATCCGGGCGGTGGCCGGCGTCGAGCGCTTGGCTCTCGGCAAGGCCGCGCCCGGCGCGGCGTACCACAGCGTCTACCTCTACGGCCGCGTGCAGAGCGCCAGCGGCACCGAACTCGCCGGCCTGTTCCGTTCCGACGATGCCGGCGCCAGCTTCAGGGCGATCGACGACGAGCAGCATCGCTTCGGCGGCGTGCTCTCGCTGGCGGCCGACCCGCTGGAGCATGGCACGGTGTACCTAGGCACGCCGGGCCGCGGCGTTTTCGTCGGCAAGCCCGGCTAGTCCGCACGCAACCTCACCCCCCGCGGCCGGCCTGCTCGGCGGCCGTGCCGGAGYTCGAGGCCCAGTGCATGCGAGCTGCCTCTTCGAGACCATGAAAAGACTTTCATTCATCGCTGCGGTCTTCGCTCTAGCAGCCGCCGCCGCAGCCGCAGCTGCAGCTGCGGCTCGCGCCGCCGCGCCCATTCCCTACGCCCAGGAGCATGTGATCGAGCCTGGCGATTCGCCGGCCGTCGTGGCCGAGAAGGCCGCCAAGGTGCTGCCGCGCGCCAACCAGGTGGACTGGATGCGCCTGGAGCGCACCTTCTTCCTGCACTTCGGCGTCAACACCTTCAACGAGGTGGAGTGGGGCAGTGGGCGCGAGCAGCCTGCGATCTTCAACCCCGGTGCACTCGATGCGCGGCAGTGGCTGCGCGCCGTCAAGCAGCTCGACGGCAAGATGATCGTGCTGGTGGCCAAGCACCACGACGGCTTCTCGATGTGGCCCACGCGGTACACCGCCCATTCGTCGGCCGCCAGCCCCTGGCGCGGCGGCAAGGGCGACTTGGTGCGCGAGGTTTCGCAGGCGGCCAAGGAAGCGGGCGTGAAGCTCGCCGTCTACCTCTCGCCGGCGGACCTGTACCAGCTCAGGATCAACCCCCAAAACCCTGCGGGCTACTACGGCAACGGCAGCCTCAAGCTCCAGTCCACCATCCCTACCGACCCGGCGAGCTTCAAGACCGAGCCTGGCAAAGGCCGTCAGCCCACACCCGGCTTCGGCAGCTACCGCTACGAGGTCGACGACTACAACCGCTACTTCCTGAACCAGCTCTACGAACTGCTCACCGAGTACGGCCCGATCAGCGAGGTGTGGTTCGACGGCGCCAACCCCGACCCCAGCGTCGAGCAGAGCTACGACTACACGGCCTGGTACGACCTGATCCGCCACCTGCAGCCCAAGGCCGTGATCATGGGCAAGGGCCCCGACGTGCGCTGGGTCGGGTCGGAAAGCGGCTACGGCCGCACCACCGAGTGGAGCGTGATCCCACTGCCCGCCGCGCCCGAGACCTTCAACTGGCCCGACTGGCAGGGCGGTGACCTGGGCTCGCGCGAGCGGCTCTTGCCCGGCTCGCACCTGTGGTGGTACCCGGCCGAGACCAACGTCACCATCCTGGGCAACGGCCAGTGGTTCTGGGCACGCACCAAGCGCCCGCGCCCGGTGCCGCAGCTGGTGGACATCTTCTATGCCAGCATCGGTCGCAACGGCAACCTGATCTTCAACCTGTCGCCCGACAACCGCGGCCTGGTGCCCGATGACCAGATGGCGGCGCTGGCGCAGATGTCGGAGATCGTGCGCAACACCTTCAAGCGCAACCTGGCCGTGGGCGCCAAGGTCGCGGCCGACCATGCGGCCCAGAGCCATGCCGCGCCGGCCGCAGCCGACGGCAAACTGGCCAGCTGGTGGGAAGCCGCCGCCGGCCGGAGCGCGGGCACGCTGACGCTGAAGCTGCCGCAGGCGCAGACCTTTGACGTGGTATCGCTGCAGGAAGCGGTGGACCACCGAGGCCAGCGCATCGAGCGCTTCGCCCTCGACAGCTGGAATGGCCAGGACTGGGTGCCGGTGCCGAAGATCTCGTCCGACGAGACCACCACCGTCGGCCAACGCCGGCTGATCCGCCTGGCCCGGCCAGTGACCACCGACCGCCTGCGCGTGCGCATCATCGAGGCGCGTTTCGCGCCCACGTTGGCCGAAGTGGCGCTGTACAGGCAGTCGCTCGACCTGATGCCGCCGGCCATCGCCGACCGTGGCTCCGATGGTGCGGTGGCCATCACCCACCCGGTGGCGGGCAAGCTCGTCTACACCACCGACGGCTCCGCGCCCACGCTGCAGTCGCCGGTCTACAGCGCGCCGGTGGCGTTGCCGGCCAGCGGCGTGGTCAAGGCTGCGCGGGTACAGCCTGATGGGCGGCTGAGCGTGGTTGGCTCGCGCAACTTCGCCGGCCTGTCGCCGCGCGGCTGGAAGATCGTCGAGGTCGACAGCGAAGAAGTGGCGCAGGGTCGGAACGGCGCCGCGCTGGCCATCGACGGCGATTCGTCCACCTACTGGCACACGCGCTGGGGCGCCGACCTGAAGCTGCCGCACCACATCACGGTCGACATGGGCCAACTGCACCGCATCGCCGGCTTCGTCTACTTGCCGCGGCAGGACGGCATGCTCAACGGCACGGCGGAGAACTACCGCTTCGAGAGCAGCGAGGACGGCCAGACCTGGACTGTCAACGTCGACAAGGGCACGTTCTCCAACGTGCGCAACAACCCCGACCTGCAGGAGGTGCGCTTTGTCCCCGTGAAGGCACGCTGGTTCCGCTTCACTGCGCTGGACGAGGTGTGGCGCAGCGGCTGGACCAGTGCAGCCGAGCTGTCCGTCATACCGGCCGAGTGACCGCCTCTCAAGACATCACCATGAAAGACATCACCATGAACGGCAAGCATCTCATCGTCGTCTCGGCCATCCTGGCGAGCCTGTTATCGAGCTGCGGAGGAAGCGGCGATAGCAGCACCGACGGGACCGGTTCGACGGGCTCGACGGGCTCCACCGGATCGACAGAAACGATCGGCTCCACCGGGTCCACCGGGTCCACCGATTCTTCTTCCGCCGCGGCGACCTGGAAGAGCGTGAAGTTCGGCGGCGGTGGCTACGTCACCGGGTTGATCTTTCACCCGACAACACCGAATCTTCTCTACGCGAGAACCGACATCGGCGGCGCCTATCGCTGGAACCCGCAGAAATCATCCTGGGTGGCGATCACCGATGGCTTCGGCGCCAACGAAGGCTTCTATCACGGCGCAGAGAGCATCGCGCTCGACCCGAATGACGACAAACGGGTGTACATGACCACGGGCATGTACAACTCGGCCGATGGCTCCGGGCGGCTGTACATCTCTTCGAATCGAGGGAATGTCTGGCAGCACGTGGATCTTCCTTTCTCCGTGGGCTCCAACAATGAAGGCAGGGCCATCGGGGAGCGCATGATGGTCGATCCCAACCAGCCGACGACCTTGTTCTACGGGTCGAGAACGGCCGGCCTCTGGAAGAGCAAGAACCGCGGCAAGACCTGGAGCCAGGTCACAGGGCTGTCCTCGACCTGGATGACTGCCGACCAGATCAGCGCTTCGAATGGCGGCGCGGAGGGCGTCGAGCTTGTCGTCTTCGACACCTCGACCAAGGGCAGCGGCGTGGCGACGCGCACGATCTACGTCGGCATCGCCCCCGACTACGCGAGCGCGGCCGGACTGCCCTTCAACCTGTACAAGTCCACCGACGCCGGCGCCAGCTGGTCCGGCGTGGCGACGCCCGTGTCCGGCTACCACATCCCCCACATGGTCCGCGCCGCGGACGGGATGTTCTACGTGGCGTTTACCCAGGGCGCGGGGCCGGGCGCGAACGGCCCCGCAAGGCTGTACAAGTTCGACGGCAGCCATTGGACCTTGCTCAAGCAGACCACGCCGGACCAGTGGACGAGCTTCGGCATGGGCGGACTGTCCGTCTACGGCTCCGGCGCGAGCACCCGCATTGCGTTGGGCATCACGAACTCCTGGGGCAACTGGCAAGGCCAGCCGGTGGTGGCGCTGTCCGACGACGCCGGGACGACCTGGAGGGAGATCGCGTCGACGATGCCGCACACCCCGGCGTCGGACGCGTTCTCCGGCTGGATYGACGACGTCGAGATCGACCCGTCGAACCGCGACCGCGTCCTCCATGTCCACGGCGGCGGAGTCTGGTCGACCCAGAACGTCTCTTCCGCAACGCCGAGCTGGACCGCCACCGTCGACGGCCTGGAAGAGACCGCCACCTTGGGTCTCATGACCCCGCCTCCAGGGGCGCCGTACACCTTGCTCAACAGTTCGGGGGACATCGGCATGTGGGTCCATACGGACATCACCAAGACGCCGACCCTTGGCCCTCACGGCAATGTGAGCTTCGGCAACGGGATATCCGCCGACATGGCGTGGTCCGATCCGACCTACATCGTCGCCATCGGCACGACGGTCTGGAACAGCACCGCCGCCGGTGCCTATTCGGGCGATGCCGGCAAGACCTGGTTGGCCTTCGCGACCAACGCCCCCGGCGCGCTGGCCAACCAGAGCAACGAATCGAACATCGTGGTCACCAGGCGCAACAACGCCGTCTGGGCGCCGGCCAATTCGGTGCCGTCCTACACGACCGACGACGGGGCGACCTGGGTCGCGACCAACCTGCCGGCTCTCGACGCGATGAGCATCGCCCGCAGCTACCRTCTGGCCGCCGACCGCAAGAACCCGAACAAGGTCTATGCCTACGATTCGGGCGGCGCCTGGTGGGGCACGTCGGGCAAGTTCTACACCTCGGTCGACGGTGGCCGGACCTTCACGCGCAGCCTCGACCCGGTGGTGTCGGGGCTGCGCGCCAACGGCTTCGGCTCCACGTCGTTGGCGGTCAATCCCAACGCCGAAGGCGACGTGTGGCTGGCCGACGGCAACAGCCTGTACCACTCGCTGGATGCAGGCGCGACCTGGAAGAAGCTGGACGTGACGGAGTCGGTCTGGGGCAGCAACCCACCGTGGTCGTGGCCCGAGCTGTACGGCGCCTCCGTGATTGCGCTGGGCAAGCCGGCGGCCGGCGCGCAGTACTCGGCCGCCGTCTACATCGTCGGAACGATCGGCGGCGTGTGGGGCGTGTACCGCTCCGACGACGGCGGCCAGACCTGGCCGCGCATCAACGACGACCAGCACCAGTACGGCGGCATCGGCCTGCTGGCAGCCGATCAAAAAATCCACGGCCGTGTCTACATCGCCGGCTCGGGCCGGGGCGTGCTCTACCGCAACTGAGCTTGCGCATCACTGAACACACTTCCAGCGCCATGGAACATCAATGAAACGTCGCGACTTCTGCTGTCTTGCTGCTGCCTTCTCAGCAGCATGGGCCATTGGGCTTGCGGGGTGTGGCGGATCCGGCGGTTCGGGCGGCGATGGCGACTCCGGTGGGACGCCGCCTCCCAACCACCCCGGCATGAGAAGCCTCACCAGCGTTCAGCTGTCCAAGGAGATGTCGCCCGGCATCAACCTGGGCAACACGCTCGAGGCCATTCCGACCGAGACGTCGTGGAACCCGACGCTGACGACGCAAGCGACGCTGGACGGCTTCAAGGCCGCCGGCTTCAAGACCGTGCGCATTCCGGTGGCCTGGAGCCAGTACGCAGACGCCAACCACAACATCAGCGCAACATGGCTGGCGCGTGTGAAGCAGGTGGTCGACTTCGCGCGCAACGCCGGCCTGTACGTCGTCATCAACATTCACTGGGACGGCGGGTGGATGAACCACCCCAGCTACGACCAGCAGGCGGCGATCAATGCCAAGCTGGCCAAGTTCTGGACCCAGATCGCCACCACGTTCCAGGACTATGACGATCACCTGCTGTTTGCCGGCTCCAATGAAGTGGGCATGGATGCCCCGATCGTGCGACCGGTGCGCAGAAGGAGCCGGACGTGATCGCCGCGATCGTCAACGCCGCGAAGTGAACATGCTCAACTCGAAGGTTGCCGCACTGACGGCGGCATGCCTGCTGTTCTCGACCCATGCTGAGGCCGCGCCCAACCAGCCTGCGAAGGGAAAAGCGGATTCGATCCGTTCGATCGCAGATCGGCAGGCGGCCGAGCTGGTGTCCCGCATGACGCAGGACGAGAAGGTCACCCAGCTCATCAACGTCTCGCCAGGCGTCCAGCGCCTGGACGTGCCGTTCTACAACTGGTGGACCGAATCGCTGCACGGTGCGATCGGGCTCATTCCCACCAACGTCTTCCCGGAGCCCATCGGCCTGGGCGCGAGCTTCGATGCCGCGCTGGTGCGAGACGTTGCGTCGGCCATCAGCGTTGAGGTGCGCGGTCTGAACACCTTCGGCCGCGAATCGGGGCAATGGAGCTCCGGGCTGAACACATGGTCGCCCAACATCAACATCTACCGCGACCCGCGCTGGGGCCGCGGCCAGGAGACCTACGGCGAAGACCCGTATCTGACGGCCACGCTGGGGGTGGCCTTCATCACCGGCATGCAAGGGCCCGACCCCGACCGGCCCGACGTGATCGCCACGCCCAAGCACCTGGCCGTGCACAGCGGGCCGGAATCGACCCGCCACTCGGTCAACGTGGTCGTGTCGCCGCACGATCTGGAAGACACCTACCTGCCGGCCTTCCGCGCGGCACTGGTCGACGCCAAGGCCGGTTCGGTCATGTGCGCCTACAACCGCGTCAACGGCGAGCCGGCCTGCGCCAGCAACGACCTGCTGAAACAGCGGCTGCGCGGCGCCTGGGGCTTCAAGGGTTATGTCGTCTCCGACTGCGATGCCGTGCGCGACATCCACGACGGCCACAAGTACATGCCCGACCCGCCCGCGGCCGCCGCCGCGGCGCTGAAGGCCGGCATGGACAACGAATGCCACACCGGTGCCTGGGGCGAATCGCCCAAGCTGCGCCAGCACTACCTGGACGCCGTGAAGCGCGGCCTCATCACCGAAGCCGACATCGACCGCGCGCTGGTGCGCCTGTTCTCGGCGCGCCTGCGC
>NZ_JBFUGE010000245.1:0-8689 GCF_056403075.1 Ideonella sp. P3_A4
GTGTCAAACACGCTGGCAGACGTCGCCTCGAAATACTATGTGACAGACCTCGACAGCACGATCGACAACAAGGTCTGGCCGATCGCTGGCGACATTGCATATTGGCAGCACTTGACGCAATTTATGGTGGGGCTGGGCGTCAAGGKCACGCTCGATTCATCTCCTGCGGCCAAGAAGGACACACTGGACAAACTATATTCCGGCGCGCTGAAGTGGCCGGATCCGACAAAGGGTAGTCCACAGAAGATCGATGACATGTGGCACGGTGCGGTAAACACCGGCGGCGACTTCTATTCGGTATCCAACACAATCGAACTCACGAAAGCCCTGAGCGACGCCTTCGGCAAGGCCGCCGGCAACGAGGCCAAGGAGGCCGGTGTGGCCACGGCGTCAGCCTCCGTGGTAACTGACAACGTCAAGTATGTGCCGAAGTACAAGTCGGTGTCCTGGTATGGCGACGTCGAAGCGCTGAAGCTGAGCACCGATGGTCTCGAGGGCACATTGATTTGGAGCGCCAGTGCACACTTGCCGGCGCAGGCTGACAGAAGCCTCTTTACCTGGGACCCGACCAAGGGTTCATTGGGCGAACCCGTACCCTTTACCTGGACGGGTATGGGTACAAATAATCAGACCCGCGTCGGCAGTGATGGGCTGACCAAATACATCCGCGGCGATTCGAGCGATGAGGGGACCGGGAAGACTTACCGGGCTCGTGACGGGAAGTACCTGGGCGATTTTGTCAATTCGCCGCCGGTCGTCGTGCGTGGCAAGCTGGACCTTGGTTATTCCGTATTTGATCCGACCTACTCCGACTTCGTCGCTCGGAAGAAAGCACGTAGCGACTCTGCGATCGTGGTGGGTGGTAACGCCGGCGCCGTACATGCGTTCCGCGGCATTGATGGCACCGAGATCTATGGTTATTTGCCCTACGAAGGGTTGCCGAACCTTCGCAACATCGCGGCCAAGGACTATGGGACGAAGACCAATTTCCATAAGTTCTTCGTGGACGGCCCGATGAACGAGACCGACGCGAAGATCTCTACGCGTCGCAACTCCAGCCCGGAATGGGCGAATCTGGTGATTGGCTCGATGGGGGCTGGTGGCAAGGCTTTTTTCGCCATGCACATACCGACTGACTTCGGTAGCACGCTGGATGCAGCGGACCTCGGTGCGAACACGTTGCTATGGGAAAAGTCGGGGGCCACCGACGGCGACATCGGCTACATGTTCGCCGACTTTGCGGTAGGCAAACTCAAGGGGGGTGGCTGGAAGGCGTTCGTTGGCAATGGTGTCTACAGCACCAAAGGTAATGCGGTGCTGTTGGTGGTCGACATGGCCACCGGTGCGATTGAAAAGCGCATGACGGTGGCGGCCACGGGTGACACCGGTCTGATGGGTGTCTCGCTGATCAAGGATGTTGCGACCCAAGAGGTGGTTGGTGCTTACGCCGGTGACCTGAAGGGCAATGTCTGGCGCTTTGATTTCGAAGGTGCGGGTGACGCGAGTTGGAAGATCGGCTTCAAGGGCAAGCCGCTGTTTACTGCGACAGACCCGAGCGGAACCGCGCAGCCAATTACTGTGCCGCCCGTTTTCGTCGACCACCCGAAGCAAGGCCGTGTCGTGCTTTTTGGCAGCGGCAAGCTGATCGATGAGGCTGACTCTGAGTCGACACAGCGTCAGACCTATTACGGTGTGTGGGACAACGTCAAAATCGGCGAGTCTTCAGCGGAGTTCGACAGCCCGTTCGAGCCAGTGGCAGTAGATCGCAGCCGATTGGTTGTCCAGACCATCAATCAAACTCCCAAGACAGACAGGGGGGGCACCTATTACGAGGTGAYTACCAGCGAAGTTGACTGGGATCACGACCTGGGCTGGCTCGTCGATTTGCCATGGGACCGCCAACGGGTGATCTACCCATCGCTCATCCTGTCGAATGCGTATGTGTTCTTCAGCACCATGGTGCCGGCGGCACCCGCCGGTCGCTGCGACCCCACTACTGGCGTGGGCTACAACTTCTTGCTGGTAGCTGCCAGTGGCATGCAACCAACCGTCCCGGTGCTGGACACCAATGGGGACGGGATCGTCGATGACAAGGATCTGATCGTTGGCGGTTTCCAAACCCGCAGCGATGGCCGGGATGCAATTGTCAGTGATGCCGAATGCAAGGGTCAGACCTGCGAAGTCGAAAAAGACTGCAAGGGCAACATCGTGGGTTATTGGGACTGCAACACTGGGCCTCAATGCATGAAGATCAATCTTCCGCCTGCGGTGTGCACGGGCACGGTGGTTGACCGTGTTTGGAAGCAGATCCTGAATCCGCCCACAGATTGATCCACGGCATCGCATCATCATGAATACACGTCTTCCACTCTTTGTCCGGCGGCGTCAGAAGCGCCAAACAGGCTTCACGCTCATCGAACTGATGATCGTCGTGGCGATCATTGGGATTCTGGCGGCGATCGCCTACCCGTCTTACACCGAGCAGGTGCGGCGCAGTCGCCGTTCGGATGCGGAGACGGTGCTGCTGGAGGCGGCACAGGCTATGCAGCGGTTGTACGTGGCGCGCAATTCATTTGTGGACACCCCTACCGCTACAGCTTTGCTTGTTTCTACGGGGCTGAGATGGGCGCCCAAGGGTGTAGTGGAAAGCTCGAAGGCCTATGCGATCGACGTCAGTGTTGACCCCAGCGGCCGTACTTTCCTGCTGACCGCCGAGCCGATGAGCGGAGACAGCAAATGCGGCAACCTGACACTCACCCACACGGGCGCTAAGGACGCCACAGCAGGAAGCGCAGCGGACTGCTGGAAGTGATCAAGGCGGGCCGAAGATCCTGGTGATCAGCTTGGCATCCAGAAACAGAAACGGCTGCTTAGGCAGCCGTTTCAGCTCTAGATTTCCTTGATCAACCTACTGAACTCATCCACATCCTCAAAGCTTCGATAAACCGAAGCAAAGCGGACATAAGCGACCTTGTCCAGGCGCTTGAGTTCGCGCATCACCAGCTCGCCGATGCGGGTCGACGCGATTTCGCGTTGGCCGCTGGCGAGGAGTTTGTCCTGGATGCGTTCGATGGCGGCATCGACTTGCTCGATGCTGACTTGGCGCTTGCGCAGCGCCAAAGTCATGGAAGCACGAAGCTTGGCCGGGTCGAATTCGACCCGGGCGCCGCTGCGCTTGACGATCGCCGGGAGGGCGATTTCAGCGCGTTCGTAGGTGGTGAAGCGCTTGTCGCACTTGGTGCATTTGCGGCGCCGCCGCACCACGTCACCCTCGTCGGACTCCCGGGTCTCGACGACCTGGGTTTCGACGTGGACGCAGTAGGGGCAGCGCATGGTGCAGTATTAGATCAGTGCGGCTAGGCTGGACCGTTCGCGGCTGCGGTTAGCGGTAGACCGGGAAGTCGCGCGTCAGCGCGGCGACCTTTTCGCGCACGCGGGCGATGTTCGCTTCATCGTGCGGGTTGTCAAGCACGTCGGCGAGCAGGTTCGCGGTCGCGCGAGCCTGCTCTTCCTTGAAACCGCGCGTGGTCATCGCCGGGCTGCCCAGGCGGATGCCGCTGGTCACCATCGGCTTTTGCGGGTCGTTCGGGATGCCGTTCTTGTTGCAGGTCATGTGAGCTGCACCCAGGATGGCTTCGGCTTCCTTGCCGGTCAAGTTCTTGGGGCGCAGATCGACCAGCATCACGTGACTTTCGGTGCGGCCGCTGACGATGCGCAGGCCGCGCTCAGTCAGTGTGTCCGCCAGCACCTTGGCGTTGGCCAGCACCTGCTGCTGGTAGACCTTGAATTCAGGGCTCAAGGCTTCCTTGAAGGCGACCGCCTTGCCGGCGATCACGTGCATCAGCGGCCCGCCCTGGATGCCCGGGAAGATGGCACTGTTGATCTTCTTGGCGATTGCCTCGTCGTTCATCAGCACGATGCCGCCACGCGGGCCGCGCAGGCTCTTGTGGGTGGTGGAGGTCACCACGTCGGCATGCGGCACCGGGTTCGGGTAGACGCCTGCGGCGATCAGACCAGCGTAGTGGGCCATGTCGACCATGAAGATCGCGCCGATGGCCTTGGCAACCTTGGCGAAGCGCTCGAAGTCGATGCGCAGGCTGTAGGCCGAGGCGCCGGCGATGATCAGCTTGGGCTTGTGCTCGTGGGCCAGGCGCTCCATCGCGTCGTAGTCGATGGCCTCGTTCGCATCCAGGCCGTAGCTGACGACCTTGAACCACTTGCCGCTCATGTTGAGCGCCATGCCGTGGGTCAGGTGGCCGCCTTCGGCCAGGCTCATGCCCATGATGGTGTCACCGGGCTGCAGCAGGCCGAAAAAAACCGCCTGGTTGGCTTGCGAACCGGAGTTCGCTTGCACGTTGGCGAACTGGGCGCCGTAGAGCTGCTTCAGCCGGTCGATGGCCAACTGCTCGACGACATCGACATATTCGCAGCCGCCGTAGTAGCGCTTGCCGGGGTAGCCTTCGGCGTACTTGTTGGTCAGTTGCGAACCCTGCGCTGCCATGACGGCCGGCGAGGTGTAGTTCTCCGAGGCGATGAGCTCGATGTGCTCTTCTTGCCGGCGGTTTTCGGCCTGGATGGCGGCCCAAATATCGGGATCGACGTTGGCGATCGTCGATTGCGAGCGGTCGAACATGGGAGGCTTCCTTCAAGTCGGGGCGGTTGCGCCTGCGCAGGCTGTTTCGGCACGGCGAAACAGACCAGAGGCTGCCCAGGCGAACGGCTGTTCTAGGCAGCAGGATTGCCGCCCCGCGCTTCCCGGTGGTGATCCACCTTGCGGCGACCACCTGAGCCGAGGATTCGGTCGGCGGCGCCCCTATCGCCAGTTGCGCGTCGCAGCTAGTGTATCCCGCGACGGGGTGTGACTTGCGGCACTGGTGACATGCTATGCACCATCAGCGGGCAAGGGCCACTTGCTCGTGGTCGGCGGGCTTGGGTTCCGGGCTCGGCGTCTCGGCGCGAGTAGCGGCTGCAGCTGAGGCTGCGCCAGCGCTCGGCGCGGTGGCAGCCACTGCGGGCGTCAGAACGGTCGGCACCGTCACRGGCACTTGCTGCCCGGCCGCCACGCGAACCAGATGCCGCTGCTCGGCCAGCACCTTCGCGGCATAGCCGCCGTCATCGTCCGTGTTGCCGCTGCCGACATAGAACTTCAGGCCGGCTTCCAGGCTGCCGGCACGCGCGATGCATTCCTTCAGCACCTGCACGCCCACGCGCAGGTTGGTCACAGGGTCAAACGCGGTCAATGCGCCGCCGAAGGCCTCGTACTTCTGGTTGTGGACGCGGGTCATCACCTGCATCAGGCCCTGCGCGCCCACCGGGCTCTGGGCAAATGGGTTGAAGCTGGATTCGATCGCGGCGATGGCCAGGATCAGCGTCGGATCCAGACTTGCACGCTGCCCGACCTGCCAGGCCTCTTGCACCAGGCGCGCCACCGGCTCCGGTGCCACCCGATAGCGGCGCGACAGCCAAGTAGCCACGGCCGCCTGTTGGCGGTTCAACCCTGCCGGGTCAGCCGCCAAGGCTTTCGCCAGCGCTGCGCTGTCAGTGTCGTCAGGTTCAGCCACGTAGCCGATGTCCTCCGCGCGGGCGCTGTGGCGTTGCTGCAGCCAATCCAAGGCCTGCTGCTCGACGCTGGCACGCAGATCGGCGCGGCCGGCGGCAAAGATGCTCAGTGCGACGACCAGCAGGCCGACCAAAGCGAGCATGTTGTGGCTGACCTCGAGCAGGCCGTTGCCGACATCGCGCAGAAAGACACTGCTCGCTCGACAGGCTGCCTGGGCCATGCGCAGCCACCACTGGGGCTCGTTCATGTCCATCCTTCCTCTCTCACACCAGGCTGTCGGCACGGCGGGCGATGGCCCGGCCCCATGCCGAGGGGCTGGTGATAATCGGCTGCCACCTCGCAAAGGTGCGCTGCAAAGGCAGGCGCGCCGGCGGCAGGGCGGGTGTTTACCTCGACTCAGCGCCCCAACGGGTGGCGCGGGTAAACCCTGGTTACGGTTGTTGCGGCGAATTTTAGGAAGCCGACAAATAACCAGTCAAGCATATGAAGTCTATGTCTAATTACTTTTTAGTATGAAATATAAGGACTTACGAGGCTTCATGGACGGGCTGGAACGCCTCGGCGAGCTTCGCCGCGTGAGCGATCCGGTGTCCCCTCGACTCGAGATGACGGCGCTGGCGGACCAGGTGCTACGGGCCGCAGGCCCAGCATTGCTGCTGGAAAATGTGCCTGGCTTCAACATGCCGGCGCTGGTCAATCTGTTTGGAACGCCGCGCCGGGTGGCTCTTGGCATGGGGGCAAACGATGTCGCCGAATTGCGTGACGTCGGCCGGCTGCTGGCGGCGCTGAAAGAGCCGGAACCCCCTAATTCGTTTAGGGAGGCCGGCAAGCTTTGGGACATGGCGAAGGCGGTTTGGGACATGAAACCGGCTCGAGTCAGCTCCCCGCCGTGCCAGGAAGTGGTGATCGATGGGCCGGACGTCGACCTCGGGCGCTGGCCGATCCAGTTCTGCTGGCCGGGGGATGCGGGGCCGCTGATCACCTGGGGCCTGGTCATCACCCGCGGCCCTCGCCAGGTACCGCGGCCCCGGTTGAGGCAGAACCTGGGCATCTACCGGCAGCAGGTCATCGGCCGGCGCCAAGTCATCATGCGCTGGTTGGCACACCGCGGCGGCGCGCTCGACTTTCGCGATTTCGCTCGCGTCAACCCGGGCCAGCCGTTCCCGATCGCAGTGGCGCTGGGCGCCGATCCGGCTACGACGCTAGGTGCCGTCACGCCAGTGCCAGACAGCCTGTCTGAGTACCAGTTCGCCGGCCTGCTGCGTGGCGGCCGGACTGAGGTGGCCGATAGTGCAGTGGGCGAGGGCGACCTGAAGCTGCAGGTGCCGGCGCGGGCCGAGTTGGTGCTCGAAGGGCACATCCCACCAGCCGCCGCCGGCTTCACGGGTCACAGCGAATTGGGCGTGCCGCTGCGCGAGGTCAACGGCTATTTGCACGCGCTCGAGGGCCCGTTCGGAGACCACACCGGCTACTACAACGAGCAGGACTGGTTCCCCGTGTTCGAGCTGAGCCGGCTCACGCACCGGCGCGATCCGATCTTCCACTCCACCTACACGGGCAAACCACCCGACGAGCCGGCAGTGCTGGGCGTAGCCTTGAACGAAGTCTTCGTCCCGATCCTGCAAAAGCAGTTTCCGGAGATCACCGACTTCTACCTGCCGCCCGAAGGCTGCAGCTACCGACTCGCGGTGATCTCGATCAAGAAGAGCTACCCCGGCCACGCCAAGCGCTTGATGTTCGGCCTGTGGAGCTTTCTGCGTCAGTTCATGTACACCAAGTTCATCATCGTCACCGATGACGATGTCGACATCCGCGACTGGAAGGAAGTGATCTGGGCCATCACCACGCGGATGGACCCTCTGCGTGACACCACCCTGGTGGGTGAGACGCCGATCGACTACCTCGATTTCGCCTCGCCTGTCAGCGGGCTGGGCGGCAAGATGGGCCTCGACGCGACCAACAAGTGGCCGGGCGAAACGAGCCGCGAATGGGGCCGCACGATCACGATGGACCCGGCCGTCCAAGCGCGCATGGCGGGCATCGTCGAAGGCCTTTTGAAGAAGTGATCGAGACCGAGGCGACGAGGGCTTGCACGGCGTACAGCCCCACTGGATGAGCGTGTAAAGATGCTTGCCCCGGTCGCGGGGCTGTCGCACACTGACTTCGCCTCTTTGAGGCAACACCCTGTAAGCGCAATTCCCGCGCCTACGGAGCCCCGGCCCACTTCCCTGCCGGAGCCCCACTGAGTGGCATAGCCACTCACAGGCCCCTCCACCCGAAAGGGTCAGGAGGGGCTTCGTCATTGGGGCGTCTGTTTCAGGTGCTCACGCAGCGCTCGGCCACAATGAAGGCCCCTGAATTTCGCCTGCGCGCGCCACCGATGCCTTTGCTGCCGATGCCTACCTTGATGCGGATGGCCTCCTCGACACGTGGCCGGCGTTGGCTGCTGGGTTCTACTACGTTGTTGGCATCGGCCATGCTGCTGGCGTGGCTGGTGCTGCCGCTGTGGCTGCGCGGCTTCGCGCAAGACAAAGCCTCGGCGCTGCTGGGCCGCAGCGTGACCATCGAGGCGCTGCGTATCAACCCATTGACACTGACCGTGGGGGTCGATGGCCTGGTCATCGGTGGACCAGCTAACGACTCAAGTGCTGCCGACAAGCCGTTGCTGCGCCTGGCGCATGGCGAGGTGAACGCCGAGTTGGTCAGCCTGTGGCGGCGCGCCCCTGTGGTGGGTGCCATCGAGTTGCAGGCGCCTGAGCTGAATGTCGCGCGGCTGGCCAGCGGCCGCTACGACATCGACGACCTGCTGACCCGCTTCAACCAGCCTACGGTACCGGCGCCAGAGCTACAACGCTTTGCGCTCTACAACCTGCGCATCACCGGTGGCCGCATCCGTTTTGACGACCGGCCGAAGGCGCGGGTGCATGAAGTGACCCACATCGAGTTGGGTGTGCCGTTCTTGTCGAACCTCGACGACGCCGTCGACGTCAAGGTCGAGCCCCACCTGTCTTTCCAGACCGACGACACGAACTTCGACACCGGTGCGCAGGCCACGATCTTTTCGGCTGAACGGGCGGGGGTCTTCACGCTGAAAACGGGCGACATCGACCTCAGCGACTGGCTGCCCTA